>JANMSL010000080.1:0-17090 GCA_031389245.1 Lysobacterales bacterium
CTTCTGATGCTGATTTCTCGATTGTTGGCCTGTGCAAACTTGCTGCTGATCGCTGCCTGCGCCAGCGACGGGCGAAGCTCGCTGTATCAGGCGCTGGGAGGCGAGTCGGGCGTGCGTCGACTGGTCGACGAAGTGGTGCGCGAACTGCACGCTGATGCGCGCATCAGTAACCTGTTCAAAGGCACCGATGACGCCTACTTCAAAGAGCGCCTGTTTGAACAATTCTGCGAACTCAGCGGCGGTGGCTGTACCTACACCGGCCTGAGCATGGAGGAAGCGCATTCGGGCATGCAATTGACCGAAACCGACTTCAACTTTTTCGTCGAGGATACGCGCATCGGCATGACCCGCGCCGGCATCAGCATCGGCGCGCAAAACCGGCTATTGGCGCTGCTGAGACCGATGCACGGCGATACTTTGCACCAATAGCTGGCGTATTTTCCAGCTTTTGTGGGAGCAGCTTCAGCCGCGAAGCTGTTCGCATCCAATTGAACAGGAGCAAGAACTTCGCGACTGAAGTCGCTCCCACAAAGCGCCAACACCGACTACGCCTGCGAACTCAGCGCTTTTTCGGGATATACAGATCGGTGATCGTGCCCTCGAACACCTCAGCCGCCATGCCAATCGATTCACTCAATGTCGGGTGCGGATGAATGGTCAAACCGATGTCATGCGCGTCTGCGCCCATCTCGATGGCCAGCGCGGCTTCGGCGATCAGATCTCCCGCATGCACGCCGACAATGCCGGCTCCAATCAGTCGATGCGTGGCTTCGTCGAAAATGAGTTTGGTAAATCCCTCGGTTCGACCAATCCCGATTGCGCGCCCTGAGGCTGCCCAAGGGAACACACCCTTGCCGTAGGCAATCCCCTTGGCCTTGGCTTCGTTTTCGGTGACGCCGACCCAGGCGATTTCGGGATCGGTATAGGCAACACTGGGAATGACGCTGGCAACAAACGTACTGCGCTGTCCGGCCGCGACTTCGGCGGCCACTTTCGCCTCGTGCGTTGCTTTGTGCGCAAGCATCGGCTGACCGACGATGTCGCCGATCGCGAAGATGTGCGGCTGGTTAGTGCGCATTTCGGTGTCGACCGCGATGAAGCCTCGATCCGAGACCGCCACACCAGCCGCCGCGGCGTTGATCTGCTTGCCGTTCGGTGTCCGACCGACAGCGCACAGCACGCGATCATAGAGCGTCGGCTCCGGTACTTTGCCCTCGCCTTCGAAAAACGCGCGCAGCCCGGCTTTCTCGGCTTCCAGCTTCACCACTTTGGTCTTCAGCAGGATCGCCTCGTAGCGTTTGGAAAGACGCGTGTGCAACGGCTTGACCAGATCGACATCGGCGCCGGGCATGAGTTGATCAAACAACTCAACCACCGTCACCTGGGTGCCCAACGCCTGATACACGCAGGCCATCTCCAACCCGATGATGCCGCCGCCAATGACCAGCAGGCGCTTGGGCACATCAGCAAGCATCAGCGCGTCGGTGGAATCCATCAGGCGTGGGTCGCCCCAGGGCAGGCCGGGCAACTTCACCGGCTGCGAGCCAGCAGCGATGATCGCCTTTTCGAAGCGCACCAGTTTTTTGCCTTCGGCGGTATCGACTTCGATTTCATTGGCCGAAACAAATTTGCCGGTGCCGGTGACGCGCGTCACCTTGCGTTGCTTGGCCATGCCGGCGAGGCCACCGGTCAATTGTTTGACTACTTTGTCTTTGTAGGCGCGCAACTTGTCCAGATCGATCTTCGGGACGCCGAAACTGACGCCATAGTCGGCCGCATGCGCGGCCTCATCGATTACTTTGGCCGCGTGCAGCAATGCCTTGGAAGGAATACATCCGACGTTGAGGCAGACACCACCGAGCTCGGCGTAGCGCTCGATCAACAGCACATTCTGATCGAGATCGGCGGCACGGAAGGCCGCGCTATAGCCGCCGGGACCTGAACCGAGCACGGCGATCTGACACGTATAGTCTGCTGCGCGACCCGATGCCTGTGCCGCGCTGACCGCTGGACCGGCCTGGATCGAGGGCGCCGCCGCCGGCGCTACGGAAGCAGCCGCGGCGGGCGTCACCGGCATCGGAGTCGGCGCTGAAACCGCGGTGCCTGTTTCCAGTATCGCAACCACCATTCCCTCCGACAATTTGTCGCCAAGCTTTACCCGCAGCTCCTTGATGACGCCTGCCTGCGGCGAAGGCACTTCCATCGTCGCCTTGTCCGATTCCAGCGACAGCAAGCCTTGATCTTTTTTTACCACCTCGCCCGCCTTGACCAGCAGTTCGATCACGGGAATGTCCTTGGACCCGCCCAGATCCGGCACCTTCACTTCAACACTATTACTCATCGCATTTCTCCGACTGCTGCTGCGCATTCGAGATCGCACGCCATTAGGGAAACTCTGAACAAGTTCAGAGCCGTGATAGCCCCCTGAGTCAGGGGGCGAAAAACCGCAGGTTTTTGGGGGTTTGGCAAGCAATAGGCAGTGTGGCGAAGACCAAGGGGTGACTTATTCAGGCCTTCCTTGGATGTGATGGATCAAAGTCATATTGGATCGAACTGCGGACCGCTGGTACGGAGCGCGAAACGCCGTGGTTGTTCAGAGCAACAGGCGCCGGATGTCGCCCAGTGTTTGGGCGAGGTATGCCGTGAAGCGCGCCGCCTCAGCCCCATCAACGACGCGATGGTCGTAGCTCAGCGACAGCGGCAGGATCAAACGCGGCGCAAACTCCTTGCCGTTCCACACCGGCTTCATCGCCGACTTGGATACGCCAAGAATCGCGACTTCTGGTGCATTGATAATGGGCGTGAAGCCGGTGCCGCCGATGCCACCCAGCGAACTGATCGAGAAGCAGCCGCCAGACATGTCGGCCGGTCCAAGCTTTTTATCGCGCGCTTTGGCAGATATCTCGCCAAGCTCGCGGGCAAGATCGACCAGGCCTTTCTGGTCGCAATCGCGGATCACCGGCACGACCAGTCCATCGGGTGTATCCACCGCAATGCCGACGTTGAAATATTTTTTCAACACCAGCTGCTCGCCGCTGCCATCGAGCGAGGCATTGAAATTCGGAAACTTGCGCAGCGCCGCGACACAGGCTTTGATCAGAAACACCAGGGGCGTGATCTTCAGATCCTTGTTTTCTTCGCCAAGCTTCTTGCGGAACGCCTCCATCTCTGTGATATCAGCATCGTCGTTCTGCGTGACGTGCGGAATCATCGCCCAATTGCGCGCCAGATTGGCGCCGGAAATCTTTTTGATGCGCGATAACGGTTTGTTCTCGGTCGCGCCAAACTTGCTGAAGTCCACCTGCGGCCAGGGCAATAATTTCAGCCCGCCCTCGCCACTGACTGCGCTTTGGCTGGCCGAACCGACTGCAGCTGAAAGCGCACGCTTGACGAAGTTCTGCACGTCTTCCTTGGTCAGCCGGTTTTTGCGGCCGCTGCCCTGCGCGATGCGCGTCAGTTCAACCCCGAGTTCGCGCGCGAACAGACGCACCGCCGGACTGGCATGGGGCACGGCTGCGCCCGCTGTCAACGCCTGCGACACCTGCGGCGCGGCGACAGGCGCCTGGCTTTGCGCTTGGGGCGCGGGTGGCGCAGCCGTCGTGGCGACTGACGCAGTTGGCGCGGGTGGGGGCGCAGCGACGGTCACTGGTGTCGTTGCGGCCGCCGGGACGCCCGCCGACTCCGTCTCCAACAGCGCCACCAAGCCTCCCTCGGACAGGGTATCGCCGAGCTTGACCAGCAGCGACTTGACTACCCCGGCCACCGGCGCCGGTACCTCCATCGTCGCCTTGTCCGACTCCAGTGAGACCAATCCCTGATCCTTTTTCACCACATCACCTGGCTTGACCAGCAGCTCGATCACCGGAATGTTCTGGTAATTGCCAATGTCGGGCACTTTCACTTCGATGGTCGTTGCCATGGAGCGCTCTCGTGTTCTCGGGAAAGACCAAGATTATAGTGATCCGCCCGCAGGATGTTCGCCCACGACGGGTTGATGCGCAATGAATTCGTTTGCGGCGAGCGAGGCCGTAGCAAGTGTCCGGGTGATATGCCGGCGGCCACGCTGTCACTACACTTGCAGCCATGCCTGCCGCCACCAAGTCATCGCCGACCACGCAGCTGCCGCACCCGATCCTGTCGGAACTGATGCAGATCAGTACCGAAGACCTGGACGTGCGTCCGATGATGGGGCGCATTGCCGAGGCTTTGGCGCGACATTTCGACTGGGAGTTCGTTGCGCTGGTTTCAGTCGATCAGGCCTCTGGGAAATTCGTCTGTGAAGCTCTGCACACGGACCTGCCGACCGAAATTCATGTGGGTTACACACGTGCATTGGGCAGCGGTGTCGTCGGTGAGGTAGCCAGCACGGCTAAGCCGGTATTGGTCAGCGACGCGGCTGTCCACCCCAATTTCGTGCATACGCTCAAAGACGGGCAGTCTGAACTCTGCGTTCCGGTACTGCACCGTGGCGAGGTACTGGCGGTACTGAATCTGGAGAGCCGAAGGCGGCGCGCGTTTGATGGCCAGGTCCCCTTACTGGAAGTGATCGCGGGGCATATCGCAGGTGCCATAGCCGCGGCCAGGCGGGTCGAGGAACTACGCCGCCAAAGCGCGTTGCTCAGACTGGTTGCGGATTTTTCGTTGAAGGCCCTTGAGGCGCAGAGCCTGGATGCGCTGCTCAACCACGTACTTGAGTTCCTTGGCCAGCGCTTCCAAGCTTTGGAAGCCACCGTGCTGTTGGAAAGCGATCTGCGCGATCATCTGGAAGTGATGGCGCATCGTGGCGCGTCGCCACACATCAGCTACCGCGGCAAACAGTGGCCAGTGGGCGAGGGCTTGGTGGGTTTGTGCTATCGCAGCGGCGAAGTGGTGTTTGTGCCAGATGTCCGCCTGCGTACCGATTACTCCGTGGTCAATAGCGACGTCGTTGCCGAAATGGCGGTACCGATCCGCATTCGCGGCCGCGTCTTCGGCGTGCTTAACCTGGAAGCCGCCGATGCTGTCGTGTTCGCCGAACATGAGCGTCTGATTTTCACCACCATTGCCGACCAGGTCGCGGGTGCCATCCACTTGTTCGCGACCAATCGGCGGCTGCTGCAGAGTCAGCTGCAGGCAGAGCGCCGCGGCGAAGAATTGAGCAACACACGTGAACACCTGCGCCGCGCGGTGGTAAAACTGGACCGACGTGTGCTGCGGGAAACGCACGCCGGCGTACTGACCATGACTGCATTCGTGCGTCAACTTGCCGCAGACCTGCGCTCGGTCGCACGTGGCGGTCGCGCCCTGTTGTTGGGCGCTGTCAGTGTCGCTGGCACCCATTCCCTTGATGAAAACTCCTGGCGCGCGCTGATAAACCATGTCGGTGAATGCATGCCCGAAGTGCGACTGTGCCGCGAGGCTGCTCGACTTTGGATCGTTGCATTGTTGTCGCCCGAGCCCGACGAGAAAGCCTGCGCAGCCCGTTTGGGTGAAGCGCTGCAGTCTGCCCCGACGCCGGCATTGTTCGCGGAGCTGATTTGGTTGCGTCCAGGGCGCAGTGCAAAGTCCGCTGAATTGATGCAGCACTTGCCATTGCTGCCTGACGCGGTCGATCGCCGCCGGATCGGCGGCGTTCTGGCACGCGAGTTCCAGCCGTCAAACGGCAACAGAACGATCAGCAAGCGCGCCGGGGCGTGACGCAGGCGCGCGTGCATCGCGTTTTGGGTGTCGCCACCGAGAGCGGCTAAACTCCGCATCTGACTTTCATGCTGCGGGGAGCGGCACCCCGCAGCATGAAAGTCAAGAGGAGCGTGTGCTTCCTGACCCCTCCCCGCCTTCGCCGAGTATCGAGGAGGCAATAACGCTTTCGACTCAGTTTTGTCTTTCACGCTAACCAGGGAGAACAACATGCAGCAACGCTGGGTAAAACTTCCCAATGGAAACGTCATCGACGCCAACCGTATCGTGATGATCGGCAAGCCCGAGTCGTATCCAAAGATGGACGAAGACGGCAATGACGGCATCGAATGGGCGGTGATGCTCGGCACCAACCTGACGCGCGACACGCAGATATCGGTCAATGGCTCGAAAGACGAAATCGCTGGCCTGATCGGCAAGTTGATCGGCGTGGCCAGCTGAGCGGCGGCACAGAATTTTCCGCGGCGGATTATTCGGGCGCTTGCGCAGTGCGCTGATTTGCCCATGTCGGATGCATTCGAGCAAGCGGTCGCTCTATGCGACTTATATTGCGCGGCGCGTTCAGCAGGCCAAGAACTCAATAACGCGTACAAAATTGCTTAACGATCACCATCCAGCCGGTGATCGCTGATTGCAGTCGCCAGGGCGCGTTGGAGCTGGCAGTATTCTCTCTCACTTCCAGCTGAGTGATGCCGACTTGCAGGGATCAGAAACGTCGCGCTTGGCGAACGCTGCGGTTACGCCGTGGTGGCGTCGCTTTCGTTGGACGTTGGCCGGACTGGTGCTCACCGTGATCTGGTTGCTGCTGGTACTGGGTCCATTCCGCGGCCATCCGACCGAACCGCTGCTTTCATCGCTGGGTCGGGTGCCATTGCTCGTGGTGGCCGCCTTGATTGGAATCGCGCGCGCGCGCCTCACCACTGGGCGCCGACGCATGTCGCTGATTTTCATTGCGAGCGCCCTGCTGTCGATCTGCGTCGGTGAACTGCTGTGGGCGCAGAACTACGCCAGCGCGCCGGTACGGCCCGGACCCGGCGTCGGCATCTGGGACGCATTCTATCTCAGCTATTTCTTGCTGCTTTCGATTGGCCTGCTGCTGTTGCCGAGGATCTTCATGTCGCGCGACGACCTCGCGAAGTTCTTGCTGGACGCCACGATTGTGGTTGTGGGCGGCGGCATGTTCATCTGGCATTTTCTGATGACACCGATGATCGAATCGGCACAGCTGTCGCCTGCGCTCGGCACGCTCATCGACATTGCCTATCCCCTGGGCGACCTGCTCACCCTGGTCGGTGTCAGCACCATCCTGCTGCGCATGCCGGGCGGCGCCGTGCGCAGCAGTTACGCGTTGCTGTCGCTGGCCGTGATGGCGAGCATGTTCGGAGATCTGCTTTGGGCGCTGAACAACCAACACGGGTATTCAGTGGGTTGGCTCGATCAACTGGGGCGCATGTTTTGGTTCGCGCAGGCGATGTTGTTTCTGGCCGCCGCGGAATCGACACGCATGGGCGGCATCCCGGTGCGCACGCGCACTCTACCCCGGGCCACGTTGACGCCGCTGCCCTACGTGGCGTTGATTGCCGGATACAGCCTGGTGGCATGGATCGCCGCTACCGGTCGCTTCGCATCACTTCGTTCGCTATTGGTCTGGGCCAGCGTGATGACCGTGGCCGTGGTGCTCAGACAGGCGCTTGCCAATCGCGAGAACGCATTTCTGTTGCGCGATCGTGCGCGCCTGGCTGGCGAATCGCGCCTCGCCAAGCTGATCGAAAACTCCGCCGACGGCATTCTGGTGCTGTCGTCCGAGCTGCAAATTCTGTATGCCAGCCCACCGGCACAACGCAAATTGTTCGGCGCTGCAGGCGATCTACGCGGTCGTTCGATTCGGCGCCTGTTGCATGCCGACGACGCAGAAGCGCTCGCGCTCAAACTGGCACAACTGGATCGTACGTCCTCTGCCCGCACCGGCAAGTTGATGCTGCGTTTTTTACCCGAAGCGGCGGCGATGGTATTGACCGAAACCACCATCACCGATCAACGTGACGACCCGGAACTGTCTGGCGTTGTGCTGAATGTGCGCGATGTCACCGCCCATCAGGCGTTGGAGGATCAGCTGCGACATGATGCGTTGCACGAGCCGCTGACGAAATTGCCCGGCCGTGCGCTGTTTCTCGAACGCGTCACGGGTGGCCTCAGTCGGATCGGAAAAGACGTCGACCATTTGGCAGTGGTGGTGCTGGAGATCGACCAGTACCGCCTGATCAACGACAGCCTGGGACACGAGAGCGGCGACCAGTTGCTGGTGATGTGCAGCGAGCGGCTGACCATGCAGAAGCGCGACAGCGACACGCTGGCACGGCTCAACGACACCGGCTTCGCCGTCGCGCTGGAAGCACAGGGCGACGCGGAGCAATTCGCGATGCGAATCCAACGATTGATGGGTACGTTCGCCACTCCGTTTGCACTCGGGTCGAACAGCCTTCGTGTCACCTGCAGCGTCGGTGCGACGGTGGCCAGCAACGGCGTCGCTTCGGCGACCGAATTGCTGCGCAATGCGGATACTGCATTGACTATGGCGCGCTCCGACGGCGGTGGTCGTTACCGGCTGTTCGCACCTGAGCAGCACACGCGCATCATGGAGCGGCTGAGTCTGCAGGCGTATATTCCGGAGGCGATCGAGCAGGGCAAATTCTCACTGCACCTGCAGCCCGTGGTCGGTCTGGTCGACGGCTATCCAATCGCCTTGCGACCGCGCGTAAGCTGGCGCGACCCGGCGCATGCACCGTGGCCACTGGATCGGCTCAGCGAGGCCGTTCGCAACAATGAAATCGGTATTCAGTTGGGCCAGTGGATTCTTGATCAGGCGCAGCGCGAATTCGCCAATGTCATTCGCTATCAGACCGGAGCCTCGCATCTGTCCCTGCTGATCGCGGTCTCCGGCCAGCATTTGCGCCATCCGGGGCTGATCGAGCGGGTGCAACAGCTACTGCAGCGGCTGGGCCTGGCAGCCGTGAACCTGCATCTGTCGATCAGCGAGGACAGCCTGGCCGAGGACAATGCATCCGCATTGACCGCGCTGCGTCGCCTGCGCGGAATCGGTGTGCGTTTGGCCTTGGCGGAATTCGGCGGACGCGCCTCGTCGCTCGCTTCGTTGTACGAAAACCTGTTCGACACGTTGTTGCTTTCGAGTCAATTGGTGCGCTCTCTGACCCCTGCGTCGAGCGCCACGGCATTGGTGCGCGGTGTGATCGCACTGGGCGAAGGTCTGGGTGCGCGGGTGATCGCCGCGGGCGTGGACACTGAGGCGCAGCGCATCTTGCTCGCGGAACTGGGTTGCCTGTACGGCATGGGCGATGCACTGGCACCGGCAATGCCAGTCGAACAGTTGCTGCCCTGGCTCGGCGGTCGGCTCGCCGAAAACCTGTAGCTGCCCCTGAGGGAGCGGCATTTGTGGGAGCGGCGTGAGCCGCGATGCTGTTGCTTTGGTAGTCCTTTCCAAGCCAAGCAAGAGCATCGCGGCTCACGCCGCTCCCACTCTCGCAGCTCCCACTCACCACGCTCCTACACGGCACCCACCCCAATTCGCTGCTACAGCCACCACGCCAGAGCAAACAGACCGATCATGGTGAACGACAAAGCAATCTTGGCAACCGCACCCAAGAGGATGCCAACGCTGGCGCCGACGCCAGCCTTCAACGAACGCTCGATGTTTTGTGTCGCCCAAACCTCGAGCGCGACCGCGCCGACAAAGGGGCCGATAAACAATCCGAGCGGACCAAAGAAGAGGCCGACGATGGCACCCAAAGCAGCGCCGAAAAAGGCCCAGCGACTGGCACCCGCAATCTTGGTGCCAAATGCGCTGGCGGCGAAGTCGATCAGCACGGCCATCAACGTCAACACGCCCAGGATCGCCACAGTCAATCCACTGACTTCCTTGAAGTCGCCGACCCAGGCGGCCAAGGCCAGCCCCGCAAACACCAACGGCACGCCGGGCAATATCGGCACCACTGTGCCAATGACTCCGATCAATGTGAGCATGGCTGCGAGGCTGTACCACAGGGTAGGATTCATCGCTGCAAACTCCCGATCAAAAAACCAAGCCTAGCGAGTAGCCGTGCCGACCGAAACGATTATTCATTGTGGTGGTTGTCATTGTGGCCGTGTGCGCTTCGAAGCGGATGGCCCGACGCATCTGCAGGTGCTCGACTGCAATTGCTCGATCTGCAACATGACCGGCTTTCTGCACTGGATCGTGCCGCAGTCACGATTTCGTCTGTTGTGTGGATCGGATGTGCTGTCGACCTACACATTCGGTACCGGCGCAGCACAGCACCGGTTCTGCAGAGTATGTGGTATCAAAGCATTCTACGTGCCGCGGTCAAACCCGGATGGTATCGACATCAATGTACGCTGCCTCGCCGACGACCCGCGCCGCACACTCAGCGTAGAACCTTTCGATGGGCGCGACTGGGAACGCAGTGGGGCAACGCTGGCGCACCTGAGTTCCGAGTCGTAGCGCGTCCCCGATGTTCCCACCCAGTGCTGTTGATCATCACCATCTACGGAGCAGGACCTGCCCATGAGTGCATCACTGCAAGGCAAGACGTTATTTATCACCGGTGCCTCGCGCGGTATTGGCCTCGCCATCGCCCTGCGTGCTGCACGCGACGGCGCCAATATCGCCATTGCCGCCAAGAGCGACGTGGCCAATCCCAAGTTACCCGGAACCATCTTCAGTGCAGCGCAGGAAATCGAAGCGGCTGGCGGCCAGGCACTCGCGCTCAAGTGCGACATCCGCGAGGAAAGTGACGTGCAGGCCGCCGTGGACGCAACCGTTGCACGCTTCGGCGGAATAGATATCCTGGTCAATAACGCCAGTGCCATCTGGTTGCGCGGCACCGCCGATACGCCGATGAAGCGCTTCGATCTGATGTTTGGCGTCAATGTGCGCGGTACTTTCCTGTGCTCACAACGGTGTTTACCGCATCTGAAGCGTGCGGCCAATCCGCATATCCTGACCCTGGCGCCGCCGCCCAACCTCAACCCGGACTGGTTTGCGCCGCATACCGCCTACACAATTGCCAAGTACGGCATGAGCCTGTGCGCGCTGGGTATGGCGAAGGAGTTTGCAGCGGATGGGATCGCCGTCAACACGCTTTGGCCGCGCACGGTGATCGCGACGGCGGCGATCAAAATGATTCCCGGGGTCGATCCAGAGCGCTGTCGCAAACCCGAGATCCTGGCCGATGCTGCGCATGCCATCTTGATCAGACCAAGCGGCGAATGCAGCGGTCGTTTCCTGCTCGACGACGAAGTGCTGGCCGAATCCGGCGTCACCGACCTCACGCACTACGCCGTCAAACCTGGAGCGGACCTGCTGCTCGATTTATTCCTGGATCGCTGAGCACCTCTAAGCGATCGATCATTCACCTTGGGTTGGCTGATTGCGTGGCGCCAATGCCCGCCAGGCGATGTCGCGCCGGCAAAAGCCGCCGGCGAATTCGATGCCATCGGCCGTGGCATAGGCTTTGGTGCGTGCGTCCGCAACATCGTTGCCCAACGCGCAGACGGTGAGGACGCGCCCGCCCTGGGTGAGAACGCGTCCATCTTCGCTGCGCGTCGCAGCATGAAACACTTTGCTATCCGTTGCCGTCGGCGCATCCAGTCCATGAATCGTATCGCCGGTGCGCACGTCTGCAGGATAGCCATGCGCAGCCATCACCACGGCAACCGCCGGACGCGGGTCCCACTCCGCCCGCACCTGATCCAGGCGCCCTTGCAGTGCTGCTTCGATCAAGTCCACCAGATCCGAGCGCAGACGCATCAGGATGGGCTGTGCCTCAGGATCGCCAAAGCGCACATTGAATTCCAACACCTTGATCTCGCCCTGCGGCGAAATCATCAGGCCGGCGTAAAGAAAACCGGTGAATGCATGTCCATCCGCGATCATGCCTGCCAGCGTCGGATGGATCACGGTTTCCATTACACGACGATCGACTTCTGCGGTCACCACCGGCGCTGGCGAATAGGCACCCATACCACCGGTATTGGGACCCTGATCGCCGTCATCGCGGCGCTTGTGATCCTGGCTGGTGGCGAGCGCAAGCGCATGGCTGCCATCGCACATGACGATGTAGCTTGCCTCTTCACCCCGAAGAAATTCTTCAATCACTACGCGCGCCCCAGCGACACCCGTTGAGGCTGTACCGAGCATATCGTGCAGAGCAGCTTCGGCCTCCGCCAGTGACATCGCCACCACCACGCCCTTGCCCGCAGCCAGGCCATCGGCCTTGATTACGATCGGTGCACCCGTAACGCGTACATGGGCCAGCGCCGGCTGCAAGTCGGTGAAAACCGCATAGTGGGCGGTGCTGATGCCGTGCCGAACCAGAAACTCTTTGGCGAATGCCTTCGATCCTTCGAGTTGGGCAGCGCTGCTGCGCGGGCCAAAAATACGCAATCCAACCGACTCGAAGCGGTCCACCACCCCGGCCACCAGCGGCACTTCGGGCCCGACTACAGTCAGATCGATTGCTTCGCGCTGTGCCAGATCAAGCAGCCCCTCGACATCGCCAACCGCGATCGCGACGTTGCGCACGCCGGGCTCGCGCGCGGTTCCGGCATTGCCCGGTGCAACAATCACTTCGCTGACGCGCGCACTCTGCTTGAGCTTCCATGCCAACGCGTGCTCGCGCCCGCCGCCGCCGATCACCAGAATTTTCACGCGCTGTCCTTTCGATAGAGGTGGGTCCAACTGGAGTGTTCAAGAGCAACATGGCCGAACGAGCAGCTTCGCTGTCGAAAAAGAGGGCTTCGAAAAAACCCCGCTTCGACCGAGCTCAATGCCGAAAATGGCGCGTGGCAGTAAACACCATGGCCATGTCGTGTTCGTTGGCCGCGGCGACAACCTCTTTGTCGCGCATCGAGCCGCCCGGCTGGATCACCGCACGGATACCGGCCATGGCGGCAGCGTCGATGCCATCACGAAACGGAAAAAAAGCGTCCGAAGCCATCACCGAGCCGGGCACGGCGAGACCCGCTTCCTCGGCCTTCATCGCGGCAATTTTTGCGCTGATGACACGACTCATCTGCCCGGCGCCGATGCCGATACTGCGCTGCTCCCGGGCATACACAATGGCATTGGACTTGACCATCATCGCCACCCGCCACGCAAACAGCAGATCGGCATACTCAGCCTCGCTCGGTGCGCGCTTGCTGACCACCTTTAAACTGTCGCGATTGACCCGATCGATATCCTGGTCCTGCACTAAAAGCCCGCCTGCGATGCGCTTGTAGTCGCGCGTACCCGTGGCGATCGCGCCATCGATCGGGCCGCAGCCGAGCACGCGCACATTGGGCTTGGCAGCGAACACCGCGAGTGCGTCGGCTTGCACTTCGGGTGCGATCACCACTTCTACAAACTGGCGCTGCACAATCATCTGTGCGGTGCGCGCATCGAGCACGCCGTTGAAGGCGATAATGCCACCGAAGGCCGACACCGGATCGCCGGCATAGGCTTTGTCGTAGGCATCGGCAAGATCGCCACCGATTGCCACGCCGCAGGGATTGGCATGCTTGACGATCACGCAGGCGGGTACGCCGTCGAACAGCTTGACGCACTCCAGCGCTGCATCGGCGTCGGCGATGTTGTTGTACGAGAGTTCTTTGCCTTGCAGCAAACGCGCGCTGGCTACGATGCCCGTTGTCGGCCGAACGTCAGTGCTGCCCTGCTCAGCGTCAGCGTGTTCGACGTAGAGCGCTCCGGCCTGGTGAGGATTTTCGCCGTAGCGCAACGCAGTCACCAGATCGAAGCCCAGGTGCAGCGTCATTGGCCAGGCAGCCTCATCCGATTCGGCCCGCGCGCTGAGCCACTCGGCGATCATTCCGTCGTAACGCGCGGTGTGTGCATAGGCCTTGGCCGCAAGCTGACGTCGCTGCGGCAACGTGCTGCCGCCCACGCGCAGGGCCGCAACAACGGGGGCATAGTCGGCTGGGTCGACCAGGACACAAACACGTTGGTGATTTTTTGCGGCCGCACGCAGCATGGCCGGTCCACCGATGTCGATCTGTTCGATCGCACCCTGCAAGGTGACATCCGCCCTCGCTACGGTGGCAGCAAACGGATACAGATTGACCACGAGCAAATCGATCGGCTCGATGCCATGCGCGGCCATAACCGCAGCGTCGATATCACCGCGTCCGAGTAGCCCACCATGAACACGCGGGTGCAGGGTCTTGACCCGGCCGTCCATAATTTCTGGAAACCCGGTGAGCGCACTGACATCGCGCACCGCCAGACCCGCTGCACGCAAATGGCGCGCACTGCCACCGGTGGAAATCAGCTCGACGCCGAGTTCGGACAGTGCTTGCGCCAACTCGGTCAAACCGGTCTTGTCGGAAACCGAGAGTAGTGCCCGGCGCACGGCCACGGTCGGAGTCGCGGTCATGAGAATCAATCCGGCAGAGGGGACGCCAAGATTATAGCCAGGCGCCGGCATGGATCGCGGCCAGCGATCTGCGGTTTTTCTGGCAGGCCGGGCATGTGACCGGCATTGGACCGGCCGCGGCTATGCCAGTCCGTGCTCAGCAATTTTCTTGCGTAAGGTGGCGCGACTGATACCAAGCAGCTCAGCGGCGCGACTGAGATTGCCCTGCGTGTGACGCAGCACCTCTCGCAACAAAGGCGCTTCCACTTCGCTCATCACCAGCCGATACAGGTCGCAAGCCGTCTGCTCACCGGCATTGCGAAGATAGCTGCGCAGCGAACGCGATACGCATTCGCACAGTGCCGGCACCGCGCTTTCAACGCCGGATGCGGCTTCAAACACTTGCGGAACGTGAGCACTCATGCGGGCGGCTTGGTCTTGTTATCGAGTGACCGCCAGGCAACGTGCTTGTATCGGCGGTGGGGCAGTGTATCCCCGTCGGCGCGCCGCGTCAGCCGTGTTTTTATCGGTCAGGTCAACAGTTGCAAACTCTGAAAACTCGGAACCGGATCAACTGCCGCAGCTATACTGTTGACCGTTATGGAAAACATCTCCCAACCCGCCGTCGCCTTCGCGATCGGCATCACGCTCGCCTGGCTCGCGGGCATTCGTGTTTATTTGACCGTGTTCGGCATCGGACTCGCCAGCCTGATGGGCTGGATGACACTGCCGGAGCATCTACACGTTGTGCAGTCGCCGTTGGTTCTGGGTGTAAGCGGGGCCTTGTGTCTGGTCGAATTCTTTACCGACAAGTTGCCCGGCGTGGATTCGATCTGGGATCTGATCAACACCGTAGTGCGCATTCCGGCCGGCGCTTTTTTGGGCGGCATGGCACTGCCTGATGCCGCTGGCGATGCCACCATTGCGGGCATGTTGCTCGGCGGTGGTGTTGCACTGGGCAGTCATGTTCTGAAGAGCAGCACGCGTGCGCTGATCAACGGCTCGCCCGAACCAGTGTCGAACTGGGTAGCTTCGTTGACCGAGGACACACTCGCGCTGGTAACGTTGATGTTGGTGGTGACGCATCCATTCTGGGCATTGGGGTTGCTGGTTTTGGCCACCCTGGGGTTCTTCTGGGCACTGCGGCTGCTGTTGCGTCTGTTGCGTCGCGTCAAACACCGCATGGCTATCGGAACCCACTGAATGCTCTGGCTCAAAGCGTTTCACATCATCTTCGTCATCACCTGGTTCGCGGGCCTGTTCTATCTTCCGCGCCTGTTTGTCTACCACGCGGATGCCAGCGACGAGATTTCGAAACAGCGCTTCATAGTCATGGAACGGCGACTGCTAATGATTACCCATGTCGGAGCCGTACTCGCCATCGTCTTCGGCCTGGGTCTGCTGCACTACTGGGGACTGCGCCACGGCTGGTTGCATGCCAAGCTCGCGCTGGTGCTGGTACTGCTCGGCTATCACCATGCCTGCATGCGGCTCACCAGGGCCTTCCGCGAAGGGCGCAACCGGCGTTCGGCGCGTTGGTTTCGCGTTTTCAACGAAATTCCCGCGTTGTTGCTGGTAGCCATCGTGATTTTGGTGGTCGTCAAGCCTTTCTAGAATGCAGCCCACCCCATGGATGGGGAGCGCTGCCGGCCATATTGATTGCTATATTCCAAGGGAACCTTTGAACAAGTTCGGAGCCAAGATAGCCCCCTGAGTCAGGGGGCGAAAAACCGCAGGTTTTCGGGGTGTGGCGAACGACAAGCGGTACAGCGAAGACGAAGTAGTGACTTTTCAGACCATCCCAAGGTGAGCACAGCGCGAACAGACCATGCCGAATCAGGATGAAGCACAACAGAGCGCCGAGCTGAGGCAGGCTTTTCTCAAGTACCTGCCAAAGCGACTGGAAACGCTGCAAAAGCGTGGCCGACGACTCTGTGTGGGCGGCTGGGACATCAACGCGTTGACTTTGCTTTACCAGGAAGTGCAAACGCTGGCCGGCGCCTGCGGCCGTTACGGCATCCTTGATTCCGGCGAGATGCTGTTCGGCATTGAACGGCTGCTGTCCGGGCCAATCGAGAATGTCCAGCTTCCGGACGCCGAACAGACCGCCGTCTTTGTCAAACTGCTGGACGGACTGGGCAAAATCATCGCTCGCCAGACAGCACCGGGATCACGAATTCCGATCGGCGATGCTGCGCTGCGTGACGTGGGGCAGAAAACCCGCTCGCCTTATCCGACGTCGGTGCAACCACCAGCACAATATTGGCAGCGTTGGAGCGATGCCCCGGCGCCTGCTGGCGCCGTGTTGTCTCAGCGCATCAGCATCCCCGAAGCGCCGTTGCCCGCGCCAAGGAAACCTACGCCCCCCGAGTCCGCGCCAACGGTGCGCCACGCGCCGCTGCAACCAGCGCAGGCTAAACGAGTACTGCATCTGAGCACTGGCAGCGAGCTCTCCACAGAAATCCAACAGCGCTTGGAGACTGCAGGCTACCTCGTTGACACGCTCGACACGATCGAGGAACTGAAGGAAATGCTGGGCGCATATGCGCCGGCCATGATCATCGTCGACACACCCTTCGGTGCCGCGCTGGAATCGATCGGTGAACTATTGCGCGTGGTGCGCAGTCGCAGCTCGCAAAAAGTATCTCTGGTCAGTTTCGCCGAGTCTGCGGATGTCGCGGTGCGGCTTCGCGCGATGCGTGCCGGCGCTGATGCATTTATCGTGTTGCCGCAATCCAATGCCGACATAATTTCCCGGATCTTCGAGTTGCTCGACGCTGCGTCTTCCAGCCCGTTCCGGGTGCTGATCATCGAGGACGATCGTTCGCAGGCGTTGTTCGCGGAATCCATATTGCGCAAGGCGGGCATGGAGACGCGTGCCGTCAACGATCCGATCGCAGCGCTTGAGGAACTGGATACATTCAATCCCGAATTGATACTGATGGACCTGTACATGCCCGACTGCGACGGCATGGAGCTGACCACGCT
>JANMSL010000096.1:0-3512 GCA_031389245.1 Lysobacterales bacterium
ACGCACAGAAGCAATCAAGGCGAAGTCATTCACGGCTGAGTCTTCCAAGGAGATGTCATGAAAACCAGCGTTCTCGAAGTACAAGACATGCTCTCGGTATTGAGCGTGGACGGAGTGGAGAAACGCATTGGTCTGGTACCCGGTGTGGAAAGCGTGACCGTGAACTACGATGCCGGTAGCGCCACGGTGCGCTACGATGAAACCCGACTGCAAATCGCCGATATCAAATCTGCGGTGCGCCAACTTGGATATGAGCCTGACGCACCCCATGCGTCTAGAGACGATGCTCACGCAGCGCACAACGTAAAAGTGGCTCCGCCCGCCATGAGCGAAAAAGCACCTCCGGCTGCGACAAGAGCATCGGCTGAGTCAAAAACGCCACCGGTTGTGCCTACGAGCACCACCGCAGCCGCGGCAACCGCAGCGCCGAAATCGGCACCCACCGCCGTTCCCGCAGCGCCCACGAGCGTCGTCCCCGCCGTCGCCGAACCTCAGGAAAAAACGGCGTCGCAAAAGAATTAGCCAACGCCTTACCTGTGTCCTTGGATACTCCAAGCGCGTTGCGGCCCCAGGAAATGATGCAGGCGCAGCCGAACTGACGTTGCCCCAAGTCTCGAAATCGATTGGTGCGCAACGTGAGCGCGGAATTGGAGCAGCAAGGTGAGGCGGAAGAAGATGAGTCGGAAACCCGCGAGCGCAGCGCGATGAAAACCAGTGTGATCGCGGTGCACGACATGCTGTCTGTACTCAGCGTCGCCGGAGTGGAAAAGCGCATTGCTCAAGTACCAGGCGTCCACAGTGTCACCGTCAACTTCGCTGCAGGAAATGCGACGGTACGCTACGACGAAACCCGACTTTCAGTCGCGGAGATCAAACCGGCCGTGCGCCAGATGGCACATCGGGCAGACATCGACTCGGAACGTGCACATTCGGATGTGAATCATCCGGAGCGGGTGCATGCTGCCGAACCAACGCCGCCAACTGCGCAGGCTTCTGCCGCAACACCCGAAGCCGCTTCTTCCAAGTTTGCCTCAGTCGCTTCCGCAGCGGGTGCGTCGAACGCAAGCTCAGTCGATAGCCTCGAGAGTCAGGCACCGCCGCCTCGACCTGCTGCAACCAATGCCGGCAAAGGTGATGACGCATACGTCAAAAACGTTGATGAAGTGGCGAGCGCTTTTGGCGCCGATCCCGACAATGGGTTGACAGCGACGGAAGCGTCGCGCCGACTCGCCGAAAACGGACCGAACCAACTTCGCGCGGCGCCGCGGATACCTGCGTGGCGCCGCTTCCTGTCGCACTTTCATGACCCCGTGGTTTACCTGTTGCTCGCTGCCGTTGCTATCGCGATCGTCGCCTGGGTGGTTGAGGAAATGATCGGCTGGCCGGTGGATGCGATCGTGATCGCAACGATCGTCCTGCTCAATGGCGTGCTGGGTTATGTGCAGGAAGCCAAGGCAGAAAGCGCCGTGGCGGCACTGACGCGGATGACCTCGGTGACCTCCGCCGTAATGCGCGACGCGCAGCTGTTGCGCGTCCCCAGCACCGAACTGGTACGTGGCGACGTACTCGTGCTCGCGGAAGGTGACGCGGTTGGGGCGGACGCGCGGTTGTTTGAAGCCACCTCACTGCGCGTACAGGAAGCGTCGCTGACCGGAGAGAGCGAAGCAGTGCTCAAGGATGTCGCCACGATCGCAGGAACAACGCCGCTGGGCGATCGGCTGAATATGGTGTTCAAGGGGACAGACGTTGCACAGGGCGCCGGTCGCGCTGTGGTTACTGCGACCGGCATGGACACCGAGATGGGCTCGATTGCTGAAATGCTTGAAGCCACCGCGGAGCAGCCAACGCCGCTGGAGAAGGAAGTCGGGCGCATCGGACGCATGCTGGGTATCGCGGTTGTCATCATAGCCGTCGTAGTCGTGGGAACGATCCTGCTGATGTCCGACATTCGCAATGCCGCGGATGTCATGGAAGTGCTGCTGCTGGGTGTGTCTCTGGCGGTGGCTGCCGTGCCCGAGGGTTTGCCGGCAATCTTGTCGGTGGTGCTGGCTGTGGGCGTGCAGCGGATGGCGAAACACCACGCCATCGTCAAAAAACTTGCGTCGGTGGAAACCCTCGGCTCTGCCTCAGTCATCGCCTCCGACAAGACCGGCACACTGACTCGCGCACAAATGACCATCGTCCAGGTAATGACCGCTTCGGGCGTGACGCTGGTGACCGGAGTGGGATATGCACCTGAGGGCAGCGTAGAGCACGACGGCGCCGCGCTGGCAGCCGGGCCATTGCGCGACGAGAACATCGTTGTACTCAGCGGCGGCAGCCTGGCCGGCAATGCCGAACTACGACAGGCAGTGGGCGGCGAGTGGGAAATCCATGGTGACCCGACCGAAGCGGCCTTCCTGGTGGCCGAGCGCAAACTGGGCGTTACCGCGCGCCGCGAACTGCGATTTACGCGCGTCGGCGAAATCCCTTTCACCTCGGCGCGCAAACTGATGTCGACGATTGAGATCGACCACGAACACGACAACGAGTTCGTGCTCATCACCAAAGGTGCGCCAGATGTTTTGCTTGCACTGTGTAACCGGGTGCGTGTCGGGTTGGACCTGGTCGACCTGGATGAAGTGCGGCGGACACAGATACTGGGCGACGTCGATACCCTTTCCGACGCGGCTCTGCGCACGCTGGCAGTGGCTTATCGCCCCTTGGCTGGAGGCGAGGAAACACAGATTTCCGAATCGCTTGAACACGACCTGGTGTTCGTTGGCACCGTGGGCATCATCGACCCGCCTCGCGAAGAAGCCGCAGTGGCGATCCGAGAAGCGATCAGGGCCGGCATTCGGGTGATCATGATCACCGGTGATCATCCGCGCACGGCCGCACGCATCGCCACTGATCTTGGCATCGTTGCAGCTGAAGCTGGCGCGCTGACAGGTGTAGACCTGGACGCGCTGGACGATGCAGCGTTCGCTGACGCGGTGCGCAGAGCCTCCGTTTACGCTCGGGTGGAGCCCAAGCATAAACTCCGCATCGTCGCTGCGCTGCAAGCCGATGGCAACGTAGTCGCAATGACCGGCGATGGAGTCAATGACGCCCCCGCTCTGAAGTCGGCCGACATCGGCGTCGCGATGGGCGTGACCGGAACTGAGGTGACCAAAGCAGCGGCGAAGATGATCCTGGTCGATGACAATTTCGCCACCATCGTCGAGGCCGTGCGCGAAGGGCGCGCCATCCTGGACAACATTCGCAAATTCCTGCGTTATCTGCTGTCCGGAAATGTGGGTGAGGTGCTGACCGTGTTTCTGGGAGTCGTTGCGGCAGGCGTGCTCGGCCTCTCGGACAACGGCGGCAGCGTGATTCTGCCGTTGCTTGCCACCCAGATTCTGTGGATCAATCTGATCACCGATTCCTGGCCCGCGCTGGCAATGGGCGTCGACCCACCCACCGACGACGTGATGGCCCGCAAGCCACGGCTGTTGAGCGACCGGGTAATCGACGCCCGCATGTGGGCGTGG
>JANMSL010000097.1:0-2431 GCA_031389245.1 Lysobacterales bacterium
CGAAATCAGCGGAGCGGGTGTCGATCTGGGATTCGATGCGGGGCATGTGGGACGCTTTTGGCCGTGACGCGTGAGTTTAGCGTCGAACGTGCCCGGTCCATCGCAACGGTAGGCTGTGATCGCGAACTGGTTTGCTTTCGCTCGGAAGCGGTTCGAGCTAGGGCAAAAGCTTCGCGGCCGGGGCCGCTTCTACAGTATCTGGGCGAAAAAAAACCGCCGGTAGGACCGGCGGTTTTATTTGAAACGTTTGCAGCAGCGAGGCGAGGCCCCGCCATGCAATTACTGCTTCGGCGCTTCTTCGGCCGGAGGTGCAGTTGCGTCGGTTGCAGCAGCAGCGGCATCCGTAGCAGCGGCAGCGGCGTCGGTAGCGGCAGCAGCAGCGTCAGTCGCAGCAGCAGCGGCGGCATCGACAGATGCGTCGGTTGCAACAGCGGCGTCGGCAGCGGCGTCGCCGGCAGCAGCGGCAGCATCACCCGCAGCAGCAGCGGCATCGGAAGCAGCCGCAGCAGCGTCGGTTGCGGTATCAGCAGCTTGCTGCATGGCAGCGGCGGCGTCAGCGGCAGCCTTGTCGGCAGTAGCGGCAGCGTCTGGAGCGGATTCACCACCGCAGGCGGCCAAAGCGGCAGCCAGGGCGACGATCAAAGCGAGTTTGTTCAATTGCATGATGTTCTCCAAGGAGTTGTCAGAATGCGACCTCACCGTTCCCGGCGACTGGCCTGTCGGCCGGGTGGGGTGCGAGAAGGTCGGCCGGCATCTTACACGCGCAACGGCCTATCGTCAGGCTAATTATGGCAATTCAATGGCAAGGGCCGTGGCTTCGCCGCCGCCGATGCACAGCGATGCGACTCCGCGTTTTTTTCCCAGCGTCTGCAAAGCATTGATCAGAGTGACAACTATACGCGCGCCGCTGGCACCGATCGGGTGACCCAGGGCGCAAGCGCCGCCATGCACGTTGACCTTGGCACGGTCGATTTTGAGATCCGCAATCGCCGCCATCGGCACGCAGGCAAAGGCTTCGTTGATTTCGAACAGGTCGACATCCTCGACTTTCCAGCCCAATTTCTTCAACAGTTTGTCGATTGCGCCAACCGGTGCCGTGGTGAACCATTCCGGCTGATGCGCGTGCGTCGCGTGGCCGACAATGCGCGCCAAC
The DNA here is from genome assembly GCA_031389245.1 of Lysobacterales bacterium. Lineage (GTDB taxonomy): Bacteria > Pseudomonadota > Gammaproteobacteria > Xanthomonadales > Ahniellaceae > 0-14-3-00-62-12. Next base: position 1,154 of record JANMSL010000097.1, read on the forward strand.
GGCGTGATGCCCTGGGCTTTTGCTGCCGATTCGCGCATCAGGATTGTGGCCGCGGCACCGTCAGAGATTTTTGACGAGCTGGCGGCGGTGATGGTGCCGTCCTTCTTGAATGCGGGACGTAACCCGGAGACCTTGCTGAGGTCACATTTGGCGGGCTCCTCATCGCTGTCCACGGTGACGTCGCCTTTGCGCCCAGGCACCGACACCGGCGTGATCTCGCGCGCAAACGTTCCATTGGCGGCAGCCGCCAGCGCGCGCTGCACCGACTCGCTCGAGAACGCGTCTTGTGCCTCGCGGGTGAACGCGTACTTCTCGACACACATCTCGCCAAACACGCCCATGGCTTGTTTGTCGTAAGGATTCTGCAAGCCGTCCCAAGACATGTGGTCGACTGCTTCGAAGTTGCCGAAGCGGTTGCCGGTGCGACTGCCGGGAATCAGATGCGGGGCATTGGTCATCGATTCCATGCCGCCCGCAACGACAACCTCAGCGCTTCCGGCAATGATCAAGTCGTGCCCGAGCATGATCGCCTTCATGCCCGATCCGCAGACTTTGTTGATCGTGGTACAGCCGGCGGCCATCGGCACGCCCGCGCCCAACGCCGCCTGTCGCGCTGGCGCCTGACCGAGGTTTGCAGGCAACACACAGCCCATGATCACTTCCGAGACCGCGGCACCGGACAGTCCGCTTTGGGCGAGCGCAGCCTGGATTGCGGCGGCACCGAGTTTTGGCGTCGGGAATCCAGTGAACTGGCCCAGCAGTGAGCCGATCGCGGTGCGCTTTGCTCCCACGATAACGATGGCATCAGACATATCCGTCTCCAGTTGTGAACGATGTAATGACGCTCGATTATGGACCCGGTTGTGCGATGCGGCAAATAGTTGCGGCGCGAGCGTGTATGCGCTGCCCAGTCTGCGGTCATTAGGGAAGGTCTGAATAAGTCTCCACTTCGTCTTCGCTGTACAGCTTATCGTTTGCCACTTCCCCAAAAACCTGCGGTTTTTTGCCCCCTGACTCAGGGGGCTATCTAGGCTCCGAACTTGTTCAGAGGTTCCTTAGTGCGCCTGGTCGGAGCAACTGGAACCAGCATCGTGCTTGCGATACCGCCGCCCGCAAACTAGCCTGCCCCATGCCCCAAGACTGCGGCTCGACTGACTCGCACACTCCTGCCGCTGCCCGACCGTGTGTCAGGGTGGTTGCCGTCGCGTCGCTACTGATCAGCCCGGCAACGCTCGCCGCACCGTTGCTGGAACAACTTCTAACGTGGAAGCTGCTGAC
>JANMSL010000102.1:0-9057 GCA_031389245.1 Lysobacterales bacterium
GGTCAGGATGCGATCGGCCCTTGATGCGAGCACCGCGAAATTCTCGACATTGGGTCGAACCGGAGAACTTTCCCAGCAAGCTCCCTCCCCGATGTCCGGGGGTGAGGACGGTCGCTTGCATGCCGCAGGCACGCGACCGGACAAACGCACGGCGGCTATGCCGACGGGCCGGATGGGCCGGGGTGGGGTCAGGATGCGATCGGCCCTTGATGCGAGCACCGCGAAATTCTCGGCATTGGGTCGAACCGGAGTACTTTGCCAGCCTGCTCCCTCCCCGATGTCCGGGGGTGAGGACTGTCGCTTGCATGCCGCAGGCATGCGACCGGACGAACGCACGGCGGCTATGCCGACGGGCCGGATGGGCCGGGGTGGGGTTAGGATGCGATCGGCCCTTGATGCGAGCACCGCGAGCATCAAGGATAATCGACAATGATGGCGTCATAGCCGAAGCGTTGCTTCACCGCGGTACGAATTTTTTCGGCGTCGGCGCGATCGGCTTCAGGTCCTATGCGCAAACGATAGACGCTTCCATTTTCGGTATCGAGCTTTTCGACGAAAGCCGCAAATCCGGTTGCCCGAAGCGAATCGCGTTGCGCATTGGCCTTGGTGGCGTCGCTCAGCACAGCCACCTGAACTGCGAATGCCGACGCGCCAGTGCGCACCGCAGAGGTCGGCGCAACATCGACACCGGGGGAGTCGTCGATTTCGATCACGCTTGCGCGGATATCGTCGCGCACCGTTTTTGCCTTGATGCGCGCATTTTCGGCGAGCGCACGGCTCGCGAAAGGACCAAGGCGCAAGCGCCGCGCCGATTTGCCGTCGACGTTGACCGCATCCGAAATCACCGTAAGCCCAGCTGCACGCAAACTTGATTCAAGCCGAGCGGCATTGTCCGCGTTGGCATAACTGCCGATATTGACTAAAAACCGACCGCGCGTGCCGGGCGCCGCGACCGCAGTTGCCGGCGCAGCGGGTTGGACACTTGCCGCGGGGGGCTCAGTGGCCGCCGCGCTGGTTGAACCTGCATTGGTGGCAGACCCAACGCGCTCTCCCGAGACGGCATCCACGCGCTCTGCGGGCGGAGCCGCCACCGTCGCCAGCGGTTCATCGACCACAACAGGTGCAGTGCTCAACGAAGCATCCACCGGCGCCGTCACGGGTGCAGACGGAACACCGATTGCATCAGCAACTGCGGTGCTTGGCGTCGGCTGATTGAGCGGAACCACACGGGTTTCGAAGTCGCGCTCAGGCGGCACCGGGATCTCCATCTGCATGCTGGCGTCACGCGCTGGCTCATCGCCATCAAACAGCATTGGCAGAAAGATAATGGCGAGCAAGATCAATACACTGGCGCCGATCAATCGTTTCTTCAAGGCAGGATCCATGGCGCAGTCCAGGACTGGGAAGAGGCGCGGATTATACGGGCGAGACTACCCTTTCGGGTTTATCGCAGGCAACGTCAGGAATTTGGCCGATGGCTCGGCTGCTGTTTTCGGTTCGGATCGCCGCAGCGGCTGGTGCGGGGCGAGTGTGCTATTGAACCGAGGTTGGGGAATCTCTGAACAGGTCCGGAGCCGAGATTGCCCCCTGAGTCAGCGGGCAAAAAACCGCAGGTTGACCAGCTGCGCTGGTAAGAGCGATCAGCTGCGCTGTTGAAAACGTCCAGCTCCGCCGTTGAAGGGGGGTTTGGCAAGCAGTAAGCAGTGTGGCGAAGACAAAGTGGTGACTTGCTCAGACCGTCCTTAGGACTGCTCCAATGCAGGCAGCAGTGCCGCAATCAGATAAAATGAGCCGAATACCAATACGCGCTCGTTGCCTTCGGCGGCCGAGCACGCGGCTGCCAGCGCATTTTGCGGCGTCGGGTGCGCGCTGGCACTGAGATCGGGCCAGTCTTGCCTTATCCGCTGCAGCAATTCCGCTGCGCTGGTTCCGCGCGGCGTCTGCTCGCGCAAACCGCAGAGGTGCCAATGACTGATGTGCCGGCACAGTACGCGCACGATGCCGACGGCATCCTTGTCGGCCAGTGCACTGAACACGGCGCGTGTAGGACGCGGATTCGCGTCCAGCCAGTCAGCGAGCGACTGCGCCGCTTCCGGATTGTGGGCGACGTCAAGCACCATCTGCGGCTGTCCAGCGATCACCTGCAGCCGCCCCGGCAAGTGCGCCAGCTCCATGCCAGAGCGCAGCGCATCGACACTCAATGGCAATCGGTCGGCACATTTCATCAGCGCCGCGATTGCGGCCGCCGCATTGCGCAGCTGAATGGGCGCTACCAGCGCCGGCATCGGTAACACGAAGATTGTTTGACCAACCGCCAGCGACCAGGTATCGGCTGCTGGCTCGTGGCGCCAGGAATAGTCAACCATCGCACGCACCGGCACCGCGCCGCGCGCGGCAACAACGCTCAGTAGTTCCGGCACCGGCTGCGGCATGGCAATCACCACGGGTCGGCCAGCCCGACAAATACCCGCCTTCTCGGCAGCAATATCCGCGAGCGATTCGCCGAGAATGTCCTGGTGATCAAATCCGATGCTTGAAATCAATGCCACATCTGCATCAATCAAATTAACCGCGTCCAGTCGGCCACCAAGACCGACCTCCAGAACGACTGCGTCGAGGTCGGCGTCGACGAAGATCAGCAGTGCTGCCAGGGTGCCAGCTTCGAAGTAAGTCAGCGGCACCCCGGCGCGGGCGGCGTCGATTCTTTCGAAAGCCCCGATCAGCTGTGCGTCGCTGGCTTGGACGTCATTGATTGCAACGCGTTCGTTGTAGCGCAACAAATGCGGCGAAGTGTAACGTCCGACGCGGTAACCCCCAGCGCGCAGCATGGCATCGAGAAAGGTAACGCAGGACCCCTTGCCATTGGTACCTGCGACGGTGAATATTCGCGACGCAACCGTTGGAGCGCCAAGTGCTGTCCAAACCTGGCGCACGCGCTCCAGACCCATGGCGATCTCGCTGGGATGTTGTGCAAGCCAGTACTGAAGCCATTCATCTAACGATTGCATCGGCATCCGGAGTCGTTTCCAGCGTTCAGTACGGGCTGCATTATCGCTGCTGACGGTGGTGGCCGATGCCAGTCGGAGACGAATAAGCAAAACTGCTTATTGAACCCGGCGCCGCGCTTGCCCACAATGCAGCCATGAGCAACCCCCATGACATCCAGGTCAGCGTAGCCGCCCGATTCCTCGACGAGCACTCGGCGCCGCAGGACCAGCGATTTGCATTCGCTTACACCATCACCATCCGCAACGAGGGCTCGGTACCCGCACAACTGGTCAGTCGCCACTGGGTGATCACTCACGGCAACGGCAAGGTCGAGGAGGTGCGCGGCCCAGGCGTGGTCGGGGAACAACCCCATCTGGATCCCGGCCAAGCCTTTGAGTACACCTCGGGCGCCATCATCGAAACTCCGGTCGGTACCATGCAGGGCAGTTACCAAATGCTGGCTGATGACGGCACAGCATTCGACGCGATGATTCCACGTTTCACTTTGTCGGTGCCGCGCACTCTGCACTGATTTTCAATCTCCGGGATACGGCATCCGGCTAAATGAAAGCCGTGGCGTGTTGCGTTTCGTGCACGGGGAAACTGCCCCTCACTTGGTGAAAGCCGTGGCGTATTGCGTTTCATGCACCGGGATACGGCGCTCCGCTGCATGAAAGCCGTTGCCTGTTGCCTAACCGCTGCGCCGCCCTCCCCGAACATCGGGGAGGGAGCTACAGCGACGCACTCAGGTTGAAGATTCGGTTGGTGGTGTTTTGTGGGAGTAAAAGCGAGCAGCGCGCGGTATGTTTCATCTTAACCAATCAAGGCTGCGGTCATGGCGATCTTTGCAGTGGGCGACATACAAGGATGTTACGAAGCGCTGGCGCAGCTAATCGAGAAGCTGCGCTTCGATCCGTCTCGGGACCAGCTATGGTTTTGTGGCGATCTGGTCAATCGTGGCGGACAGTCTCTTGAAGTCCTGCGCCTGGTGAAATCCATTGAGCCGCAAGCAGTAGTGGTACTGGGCAACCACGATCTGAGCCTGCTTGCCGTTTCCGTCCGACGCGAAGACGAACAGAACAGGGCCAATCCCGACTTGCGGCGCGTTCTGTTCGCCGCCGACCGCGACAATCTGCTTGACTGGCTGCGACAACGCCCACTTTTCCACCTTGACCGCGAGGCGGGCTTCGCGATGGTGCATGCCGGAATCTCGCCGCGCTGGACACTGAACCTGGCAGCGACGCGCGCCGCCGAGGTGGAGCGCCGCCTGCGCAGCGATGACTATCGGCGCCTGCTGAAGAGCATGTTCGGCGACCGCCCCAATACCTGGTCGAAGAAGCTCAATGGCGAAGACCGCAGTCGCGCCATCATCAACGTGTTGACGCGGATGCGTTTCTGCGATGTGCGCGGCCGCATAGACTTCGACTCCAAAGGCGCTCCAGGCACGCAAAAGCCGGGGTTCTACCCTTGGTTCGAAGTGCCTGGGCACAGCCCACGTGAGTTTCCAGTGGTCTGCGGACACTGGTCGACGCTGGGTCTGTTTCAGGGGCTGGGTATTTATTCAATTGATACCGGCGCGGTCTGGGGCGGCAAACTGACAGCGCTGCAAATCGGCCCGGAACCACGCATCATCCAGGTGGACTGCGAGGCGCGCGCGCAGATCTTGCGTAAGGGCGCCGATTGACGCCTAAACAAGGGCTTTGAGATTCAACGCCGCGCCAAATCCACGAACTCGAACGCGTGCGCATGCCGTGGATCCATCGCATGTGCTTCGCCTCCGATCTCAGTCCAGAGTTTGCGGTCGAATTCGGGAAAAAACGCGTCAGCATCAATGACTTCACAATCGACCACGGTGAGATGCAATACCGCGGCCAATGGCAACGCCAGCGCATATATCTCGCCCCCACCAATCACGCACAGTTCTTCGTCATCCAGATCCAGCGCGGCGTCGAGTGACGCAACCGGCTCCATGCCTGCGAATGGAACGCCGCCGGAACGTGTCAGCACAAGATTTCGGCGCTTGGGCAGAGCACGCCCCAACGATTGCGCCGTTTTGCGCCCCATCAGGATCGTTTTTCCTAAGGTCAGCGCTTTAAAGCGCTTGAGATCATCCGGAAGATGCCACGGCAGCTGACCGTCGCGCCCAATCGCCCGCTGGCGGTCGTGCGCTGCAATCATCACGATTCGCGGGTGAAGCTTTTCGCTCACGTCGATTTCCGAACGCCGGATATGCGCACCCAGCCTTCCTGTGTTGCCACCTCAAGCGCATCGAAATTGGAGCGATAGGCAGCAAGTACTTCGTCTTCCTGACCACAGAGTATGCCCGAGAGTGCAATTGTCGCCGCTGGCGCGGACAGATCTGCGAGACGCGGCTGTAGCGCGACCAACGCGCTGGCGAGAATATTTGCGACCACAACTTGCGCGCGCAACTCCGGCAATTGCTCGGGCGCGAACAACGTCAGGCGACCGGACACCTCGTTGCGTTCCGCATTGTCGCGACTGGCAATCAGTGCCTGCGGGTCATTGTCGACACCGATCGCCTGCGCTGCTCCCAGCTTCAAAGCGGCGATCGCCAGAATTCCCGATCCGCAGCCAAAATCGATCACGGTTTTTCCGGTCAGGTCCAGTCCATCAAGCCATTCCAGGCACAATGCCGTTGTAGCGTGAGTGCCGGTGCCAAACGCGAGCCCGGGGTCCAAACGCACGATCACCGCGTCCTGGGTCTCTGCCGGCTCGATATTCCATGGATAAATGAAGGTGCGGCGGCCAAACTGCATCGGCTTGAACTGATCCATCCAGGCCCGCGTCCAGTCGGCGTCCGCCACTTCGCGCACGCTGACTTTTTCCGGCGTGATCCACGGAATCAGCAATTGCAACGCGTCAAACAGGCCGTGTTGATCGGCGTGCGCTTCAAACAGCGCGGTCACTACCGCCTGCGGCCACATCGGCGTTTCACCCGCTGCAGGTTCCAGAATCGGATGATCCTCTGCATCGAGCAATGTCACCGAAATCGCGCCAACATCTTCGAGCGCGCGTTCGACGCGTTCGATGCTGTCACGCTGGGCAATCAGAGAGAATTCAAGCCAGGGCATGGTCGGTCACATAGGGTGGGTACAACCCACCATCGTTCAGCGGTGCAAAACCCTGGGTTGCGACGCGCGCGCCTCCACCCACCTTACCCATCACGCATCTTCAATGCAGCGCAATAAAGCCCGCTCTACAAACCGATCGCCTTGTCCTTGCGCTCGGAAATTCGCTTCTCTAGATAGTGAATGTTGGCGCCACCCGCTTGAAACCCCGGGTCAGCCATTATGCGCGCCTGCAACGGAACATTGGTCTTGATGCCGTCGACCACGAGTTCCGCCAAGGCGACCCGCATACGGGCGATTGCCTGGGCCCGATCACGACCGTGCACGATCAGCTTGCCAATCATCGAATCATAGTTCGACGGTATCCGATAGCCATCGTATATGTGTGTGTCGACCCGAACACCTGGCCCCCCAGGCGCATGAAATCGCTTCACCAAGCCTGGACTGGGCATGAAGGTATCTGGATCCTCGGCATTGATGCGGCATTCGATCGAATGCCCGGTGATCTGAACATCCTCTTGACGAATCGAGAGCTTGAGTCCCGATGCAATCAGCAATTGCTCGCGCACCAGATCGACGCCGGTGATCATTTCGGTGACCGGATGCTCCACTTGAATTCGTGTATTCATCTCGATGAAATAGAACTCGCCATCCTGGAACAGAAACTCGAAGGTGCCAGCGCCGCGGTAACCGATGCGCAGGCAGGCTTCAACACAGACGCGGCCGATCCGCTCACGCATTTCGGGAGTGATGCCGGGCGCCGGTGCTTCTTCGACAACTTTTTGGTGACGGCGCTGCATGGAGCAGTCGCGTTCACCCAGGTGGATGGCGCCACCCTGACCATCGGCAAGCACCTGGATCTCGATATGGCGCGGATTCTCCAGAAACTTTTCCATGTACACCATTGCGTTTCCGAATGCAGCCTTGGCCTCGGCCTTGGTCATTTGAATCGCGTTGGACAGCGCCATCTCGGTGTGCACGACACGCATGCCGCGGCCACCGCCGCCGCCCGCCGCCTTGACAATCACGGGATAGCCAATGCCGCGCGCGATGCGCGCATTCTCTTCGTGCTCATCGCCAAGCGGACCGCCAGAACCGGGCACACAGGGCACGCCCGCAGCTTTCATCGCCTTGATCGCCTCGACCTTATCGCCCATCAGGCGAATCACCTCGGCGGTGGGCCCGATGAAGACAAATCCTGACTTCTCCACACGCTCGGCAAAATCCGCGTTTTCACTGAGAAACCCGTAGCCCGGGTGAATCGCCTGTGCATCGGTGACCTCGGCCGCTGAGATGATCCGCGGAATGTTGAGATAGCTTTCAGCGGCAGAAGCGGGCCCGATGCAAACCGACTCATCAGCCATGCCCACATGCTTGAGGTTACGGTCCACCGTGGAATGCACGGCCACGGTCTTGATGCCCAACGCATGGCAGGCACGAAGAACACGGAGCGCGATTTCGCCACGGTTGGCAATGACGACTTTGTCGAGCATGTATGTCCCCTACGCTACCGGCGAGTGCTGCTGATGTCGGGCGCAGTCGTTGGATCTGCACCAGCCAGAAAACGCGATCAGCGGCCTCACATCACGCGGTGCAAAATGTTTCGAAGCGGGCATTGCCGGCTCAGGAAATCACGAACAAGGGTTCGTCGAATTCGACCGGATGTCCGCTCGACGCCAGAATCGCGGTGATCGTGCCGGAAACGTCGGCTTCGATTTGATTGAACATTTTCATTGCTTCGATGACGGCCAGAACATCGCCAGCCTTGACTTGCTGCCCAATCTTGACGAATGGCGGCGACTCCGGATTTGCAGATGCATAGAAGGTACCAACCATTGGTGCACGCATGACGTGACCATCGGGCAACTCGCGCACGTTGCCGCCATGGGTAGTCTCGGACGGCGAAGCGTTATGCGCGGGATGCGCTGCCGCGCTGGGCCTTTGCTCTACATGCACGTGCGTCACCGGCGCTGGTGCTGCCTGGGCTACCGCTTTTGGTGCGCGCGACAGACGGATGGTTTCCTCGCCTTCCTTGATCTCCAATTCGGTGAGGTTGGATTCTTCCAGCAAGTCGATCAGTTTCTTGATTTTACGAAGGTCCATCGTCGGCCCTTTCTCTGTTGGTTGTCGAACACCGCCCGCAGTAAGCGGACTGCTCCCCGTGAAACAACTTCTTTTTGTTAGAGCCCGTTCTAGCTGTCAGAGCCCGTGCTTGTTGTCAGTGTTCGCTTTAGATGTCAGTGCACGCCCTTGTTGCCCACGCTGCTCACCTGTCTGCGCGCCTAGCGCTCCAACCGCCGCATCGCGGCTGCGAGGGCAAACTCGTAGCCGTCCGCACCCAAACCACAAATCACGCCAACTGCGAGGTCGGAAAACAGTGAACGATGACGAAACGGCTCGCGCGCATGCACGTTGGAAAGATGCACCTCAATGAACGGTATACCGACCGCAGCGATCGCGTCACGAAGCGCCACACTGCTGTGGGTGAAAGCGCCTGGATTGATGACGATAAAGGCTGTTGCGTCCGATTTGGCAGCGTGGAGACGCTCAATGAGCGCCAATTCGCTGTTGCTCTGCAGATGGACCAAATCATGCCCGGCACGCTGGGCCTGCGCAACTACGAACGCAACGATGTCGGTCAAAGAACGCCCGCCATAGGTGCGTGGCTCACGCGTACCCAGTAGGTTCAGATTGGGGCCATTGAGCAGGAGAATTTGCGCCACGAACACCGTCCAGAGTGAACTTGTAGTGTGCGGGTTTGAGCTTGAGATGTCCAGATGCTAGCAAGATGCTGGATGTTGTCGGCATGATGCCTGCATTGTGAGCAGCGCGACGCGTGCGGTTAAACGCCTACGTCACCAACCGATAGCAGGGTTTGTAGGTCTCTCCACCCGGCAACTTCATGCGGTGTTGCGCGACGAATGCCGCCAGCAGTCGATCCAATGCCTGCATGATGTCCGGCTCGCCGTGGATCTCGAAC
>JANMSL010000141.1:0-4046 GCA_031389245.1 Lysobacterales bacterium
CTCGCTGCAAAAGAGCCGGGCCATGCCAGCATGCCCGGCTCAAAGCCAACGATCCGGATCCTTTACAGCGAGCGCTCGAATTCACGCACCTGCTTTTCTGCAGCGTCCTTGGCTACGCCGTAGCGTTCCTGGACCTTGCCCAGCAGGTAGTCGCGGCTACCGTCAACAACGGTCAGATCGTCGTCGGTCAGATCACCCCACTTCTGTTTGATTTTCCCCGACAGCTGCTTCCACTTACCTTTGATGATGTCGTTGTTCATGGTTTAGCTCCTTTTGAAGTGTTACTTATCGAAGTGCTATTTGTTGAGATGTGTCTACACCGGCAGCAATCACTGTATGCAAGACAATGGGTGCGGCTCAGCCATCAAAACGCTTGTTGCCGACCTGGACCGCAGAGTCGATGCAAGCGCTCGGGGTTATAGCGCTATTTTTTTCTGCTACCGGGGCGCATCCTGCTACGACGAATGATGCAGGAAACAGCACTGCGCCCCACTGGGCAAATACAGTTTGCGTGCCAACGCTTAGCCAACGAATAATCAAGCACTTGCAGCCAACCTGAGGTCCGGCTCCTGCATTCTGCTAACCCGAATCCTGCGGCTTGCACGATACCGTTGTTGCATTCGGAAGCTGGCGAGCTACAACTTGACCAAGGCACGGCGGCTGCCATGAGTTGATTTGCGTTGCTGCTCGGCCTCAGGGTCAGCGCGAATCAGACAACACGGTGGGCTCCCTGTTGCCGTTGCTCAGGCCAGATCAACGCGTTGATCGCGACGATGGCGGAACCGGGAAAGCGCTGCGTAGACGGCGATTCGCGCGCGATTGAGGCCACCGAGCGGGGCGTGCGCAGCGAGCGCATGCCCGGGCGAGAACGACAATGCTTCCGCCAGCTCCTCGCGCTGCTTGGTGCGGAATTGCTGCTTGGGAATGCGCAGCGTCGCCACCTTCAGAAAGGGCGAAGCAGTCTCGTCCCAGCGCTGTGCGGCGTCTTCGATCGGCATGTCGCCTTTTCGAAGTTGCACGCAGAAATCGAAGCTGGCCATGTGGCGACTGAGGTGCGCCTGCATCGCGTCACTCAGATAGGATTCGCCAGGCGTCGCTGGCAGCGTGCTGCGGTGCGCCGAGGTCGGCAACAATGAGTATTTTACCGCGCGGTTGCTGCCGAACAAATACGGAGTCGTGCTCCAGTAACGGATATCCAGGAGCGAACTGGGATTGCTACGCAGATTCGCCAGCCCCAGCAAAACGCCGATCCTGCCAGTAAGCAGAAGCTTGGTCGCCAACAGTATCGGTGAAGTCTCAATCGTGTGATAAACCGCGTCGCGAAACAGCGCGACGGTACCGAGCGGCATCACCGGCGAATTCATCAGCACGAAGTCCTGCCCGAGCGATACGTCGGCGCTGGTCTGTTTGCCGCCCGGCGCCATCAACTTGATCGCGAGGCCGCGCGCGTCCTTGATCGCGTCGGACTGAACTTTGCCACTGGCGCTTGAGCCCCGCACCCAGCAGTCGAAACTCTGTGCCCGCTCGAAAATTCCGACACGCAACTCGGTGGGCAGGCCCGGCTCAATGCGAAAACTACCGCGCAGCAAGCCCAATGTCTTGGGGTGCGCATCGCGTCGCGTCGCTCCGGCGGCATAGTCACGTTCCATCTTGCGGCGTAGGACATCGGTCATCTCGGCAATCATCTGTGCTTCATCTGGTTCAAGCGTCTCGAACGGCGCATGCAGACTCACGTCAACTTGTCCAACAGTGCCAAGGCAGCCGGCGCCGAAGACGCCGGATTTTGCCCAGTGATCAACAGGCCGTCGGTGACTACATAAGGCTGCCAATCGGCCAGCTTGGAATAGTGAGCACCGTTTCCAGTCAGCATGTCTTCAATCAGCATCGGAACCAGGTGCGCGAGTCCGACCGCCTGTTCCTCGCTGTTGCTGAATCCGGTAACGTTTTTACCTTGAACAAGAGGATTGCCGTCGGCGCGCTTGGAGTGACGCAAAACGGCCGGCGCATGGCAAACCGCCACCACGGGTTTGTCGGTGGCGACCATAGCGTCAATCAACGCAATCGAATGGGCGTCATCTACCAGATCCCACAGTGGTCCATGGCCGCCGGGATAGAACACAGCATCGAAATCGGCGGCAGAAACTGTCGCGAGCTTGAGCGTATTCGCCAACTTCGCCTGCGCGGCAGAATCTGCTTTGAAGCGACGCGTGGCTTCGGTCTGCGACGCGGCCTCTTCGCTTTTCGGATCAATCGGCGGCTGGCCTCCGAGGGGCGAGGCCAACGTGATCGCGGCCCCCGCATCTTTCAATACGTAATAGGGTGCGGCCAGCTCTTCGAGCCAGAACCCGGTCTTGCCACCGCTCTCGCCGAGTTTGTCATGTGAAGTCAGAACCATCAGCACGTTCATGTCGATTCCTGTTGTGAGTTCCTGCGCTGGGATCCATGCACGGGGACCAAGCGGTTGTCATCTCGAAGGTGGGGACTAACGCAACCCTCGCTGGTGCCGCGAGGGTTGAGTGAAGAATGAGCTCCAAGTGATGCGTACTGCGATGGCGTGCACTCAGCCCCCACGTGAAGTCAGCACCGACGTGCAATTACCCTCCCGCGATAGCTTCAATGTCGCTTCTCTCGCCAATAGCTCAGCGCCCTTCGCGAGTGGAACAGCGCGCTCGCTTCGCCAACTTGCGCACAACCGGAAGCGACGTCGCAGCAGATGCCGCTGGAATTCATTGGTGCGTCCTCTGCGCAATGACGTTTTTCAACGTTACAGGCCAACTCAGAGGCGAGTCGGTGCGATGCACCACAGTGGTCAGGCGGCAGTAGTCATGCATCCCGGTGCCTGGCCACGGCGCTTGGACGCGGCGCAGAAGCACGCATCACAGCCGGCAAGCTTGGCGGTAGGCGGCTTCCCGGTTTCATCATTCTCGATTTCATCTGGCGACGGTGCAATAGGCTGTCGACGTCCTGCGCAATCGGCAACGCGCTGGTTAATCAAGCGCCGACCTTGCGCTGAACAATAACCGACGCCTAAGTGGGCGGCCGTACAGATTCTCCCACTGCTGCCTGTCACGCTGTTGCCGCAAGTACGCACTTGTCGCAAGTACGCACTTGCCGCAAGGAAAGGCTTGCAACAAGGAAATGCACAGCACCGTCAACGTGATGTGCGCTGCACGCACTACCCACGAGCTCAGCCAGACTCGGACCACAGCAACCTGGTTGACTCTTTATCGGATTGGAGAAGCAACATGTCATTCGCGATCTATATTATCGGTGTCGCCATTTTCATCAGCGGCCTCGTCTACGGCGCAGTGCTGATGAACGTCCCGCAACAGTGGATCGCCGTGGGCGCCATTGTGTTGCTCGGGCTATCTGTTCTGATGGGCGTCAATGCGACGCGCCAGAAGGACCCTGCTGGTTGAGATCCATGTCGGCTGGGTTGTGTCAAATGCGCTTGCGCGTAGCCAAGCCAATTTGGCCTGGCCGCAGCCGGACTAACGCACGCCCGTCAGCAGTCGGCGAAGTTCGTTCTTGACCACGTCGTAGCATTCGCAGGTGCGAATTTCGAGTGCGGATCGATCAAGCACCGCGATGTGGCCACGTCGATAACGAATGCAACCCGCCTGTTGCAGGTGCCCTGCGGCTTCGGTGATGCTCTCTCGCCGTACCCCGAGCATGCTGGCGACCAATTCCTGGGTCATGACCAACTCGCGGTCGGGGACTCGATCAACGGTCAGAAGCAGCAAGCGACAAAGCTGCTGCTCGATCGAATGATGCCGATAACAAGCGGCGGTCTGTGCCATTTGGGTGATGAGCGCCTGGGTGTAGCGCAGCAGCAAGCGCTGCATCACGCCGGCCTGTTCGAACTGCTGCTTCAGCTGTCGGCGCCCCATCCGATAGGCGTGACCAGCGGTCTGCACGACCGCCGAGCTGGGCGTGGTGTCACCACCCATGAACAACGAGATACCGACCAAGCCTTCATTGCCCACGCCCGCAGTTTCGGCCGATGCGCCGGACTCGGTGACATAGTGCAGGGAGACGATTGCGGT
>JANMSL010000340.1:0-3633 GCA_031389245.1 Lysobacterales bacterium
TTCAAGCGCGAGTTGCTTGATTTGCTTGTCCGGGCCAGATAGCGCCGGCACGCGGAACAGTCCGAACCACTTCAGCGGAAAATTGGACGCGGAGTTGTACAGCCAGCCGGACAGGGGCATGAGAATCAGCAGCGCATAAAACGCCATATGCACGGCGCGTGAGGCAAATTTCGCAAGACTGCCGAGGCCGGGTGGATCGGCTGGCCTTGGATCGAAGTAACGCCATCCCAGCCGCACGATCATCAAAGCCAGAATGCTCAGTCCTGTCGACTTGTGCAGGGCATAGATCCGCATCTTGTCTGGGCTGTTCGGCAAGTCTTCCATGAAGTTGCCGACGATGAGCATCACCACGACCAATATCGCGATCGTCCAATGCAGAAACTTGGCAACGCTGCCCCAGCGTTCCGGAGTTGTTTTCAGAGGCATCAGTTTTTCCTCCTCGGTCCTTCGATCTCGATTCGGATATTGACTTCATCACCTATGTCGGGGATGAATCGCTGCATACCGAACTCACTGCGGCGGATGCGCGTCGTGGCACTGAACCCGGCAGTGTGTTGAAGCGCGTACTTGTCCATGCCGATACGGTTCATGGTGACGTCGAGCGTCACCGCGCGTGAAACACCAAGCAGGCTGAGCTCGCCGTGCAGCTTGCCGTGCTGGTCATCGGTCTGTTCCATGCGGGTACAGACGAAACGCATCTCAGGGTGGTGCGCGCTATCGAACCAGTGCTTGCTCAGCAGTTTCTTGCTCCAGGCGATGTCGCCCATGTCCACCGATGTGACATCGATATGCACGTCGCAAGTGGATTTATCCCAGTGCTTTGGATTGAAGCTGAAGCCGCCGCTGAGCCCCTTGAAGCGTCCTTGTGACATCGAGAAACCCTGATGCGAAACTTCGAAACTTACCTGCGAATGGACGCGATCGAATTCATAGTCGCGGGCCACTGCCGCACTGCCCAGCGTCAGTGTGGCGAGCAACAAAATGGCAGTTACCACTGGACCAAGGCGCAAACGGTTTCTCCCGACAGTGGTACAAGATGAGGCCGCGCACAAATTCGCCGATAGCGGCATGATACGCCGGGTCACCGATACGGAGTGGATATGATCGGCCGCAATGTGTGGATCATTTGCGCAGGCTTGGTTTGCGCCGCTGCAAATGCGCAGGTGGAACCGACGTTTCGCAGACTGGACATTGCCGATGGGATGCCGTCCAGTCAGGTGATGGACGTGATGCAGGACCGCAAGGGTTATATCTGGGTGGCAACGGCTGACGGCCTGGCACGCTTCGACGGCATCGGTTTCAGGGTCTATCGGCACAATCCGTCCGATGCGGAATCGATTCCCTGCAATGACGTGCAGACGGTGTTCGAGGACAGCCACGAGCGTTTGTGGCTGGGTTGCGCAGATCGCGGTCTTGCACTCATGCGGGATCGTGATGCAGGCCGTTTCGTGCATTTTCAGGCGGAGCTCGAACGCCTTGGCTACGACACTCTGGACGTTTATTCGTTCGCCGAAAGCGCTGGCGGACATCTCTGGCTGGGCACATTCCGTCGTGGTGTCCTCAGACTGGACGCCGACGGTCACCTGCAACCTCTGCAGGATTGGGTGAACGTGCCAGAGTCGTTGCGCAGCAGCGATGTCCTGGAGTTGCATGTTGACCGATCGGGCGACCTTTGGTTGGCGACTACCGCCGGACTCTGGCGCGTGCGGAATATTGATGCTGCGGCGCAGGCGCGCGCGGAACAAGTCATCGCCCAAGGCATGGCGTTGGCGATTTTTGACGCCGCCGATGGACAGCTGTGGATTGGCGGCGCCACTTCGATGCACCGCATTGCAGTCGGTGCGCCGGCGGCCGACATTGTCGAGGTCTCCGGTCTCGAAGGCGCCACCGTTTTTGATGGCATCGCCCAGGACCGCACTGGGGCAATGTGGTTGGGCACGCGCTCGGGATTGATCCGGCTCGACGCAGGCAGAGATCCGCAGACAATCAGCGCACGGGCTGCGGTGCCCGGCGGACTGCCAGCAACCAGTATCCAGGACCTGTTGGTCGACAATGAGGGCGGGCTGTGGATTGCCACGCGCCAAGGCGGCCTTGGCTATTTACGACCCGATCGCGACAACTTTGAATTGATCCGTCACGATCCACTGGATGAGCACAGCCTGCCGCCAAGTCGCTTGATTGGCATCGAGGCCTGCCCCGATGGACGCGTCTACGTCGCCACCGGGTTTGGTGGACTGGCCCAAATCAATGATGTGGGCGAAGTCAGGAGGATCGGCAAAGCGCCGCGAACTATGGCGGAAGGGCGCGGCACCCACAGTTTGATGTGCGATCCAGAGGGCATGTTGTGGTTGGGTCGCCCTGGCGCGGTCACCCGATTCGATCCAGACAGTGGCGAGGAACGCAGCTGGGGTGCGGCCGAAGGAATCATTCCCGGATTCGTCGAACTGCTGGTTGCCGGCCGTGGTGGCGACGTGTGGATCAGCTCGGCGGGCAGTGGCATCTCGCGTATCAACGCGAACGGGCTGGTCAGCAACTGGCAAACCGCCGAGCAGGGAATAGCGATTGCTGATTTTGAACAAATCGGCGTCGACAGTGATGGCCGCGTGTGGTTGGCCGATGCGGCCGGAATCCGCTTGTTGGACCCGTCTGCTGCGGTGTTCCGGCCGACCCAAGGCGGGCCGGATCAACGCGTTACCGCATTCAGCCTGGATGCGGATGGTTCGCTGTGGACAGCCTCGGTCGCTGGGTTGGAACAGTGGCAGGTCGATGGCTTCGCGCTCAGGCGCACGCGACTCATCGGGGCCGAGAACGGGCTGCCGACAGTGGATTTCTACGCGGTGCTGATTGATCCTGCGGGCGAGATTTGGCTGAGCAGTTCACGCGGTCTGTGGCGCGTACAGCGCGACCCGATGCGGGTTGAACTGATGGACTCACGGCGCGGGCTGCCTAGTTTGCAGTACATCTCGCGACCGCTCATGCGCATGATTGGCGGCAAGGTGGTCACTACGACGCTAGAGGGCGTGTTGCGTTTCGACCCGCTGCGACTGTCCAGCGTTGCCACTCCGCCACCGTTGCGGCTCGCCTCGGCGTCGATTCGACGCGGTGATTTCCGAGTGGATCTCGATCCGCTGGCGGAGCAATGGCAACTGCGCTGGGACGACCGTGACCTGCGCGTAGAGGCGCGCGCGCTTTCATTCGCCGATCCCGGGGCCAATCATTACGGCTTCTTGCTGGAGGAGCATGATGCGGGTTGGGTAGACACAGCGGCACGCCCCGAGCGCGAATTCACGCGCATCCAGTCCGGTACTTATCGGCTGCGCATACGTGCCAGCAATGTAGCCGGCGTGTCGGCAGCAAACGAGATGCTGCGAACGCTGCACGTGGCGTCGCCGCCATGGTTGAGCTGGCAGGCCTGGTTGGCTTATGTGGTCGGGCTGATTTCGTTGTTCTGGATCGTCTTTTCGGAATGGCGACAACGCATCGAACGCAGACACGGCATGGCCCTGGCCGAAGAGCGGCGACTCGCCGCCGAGAGTGCGAACACCGCCAAGAGCGACTTCCTTGCAGATGTGGGACACGAAATCAGAACACCGATGGCCGGCGTGCTGGGTATGACTGATCTACTTGAGCGAT
>JANMSL010000356.1:0-4300 GCA_031389245.1 Lysobacterales bacterium
GATTCGGGTGGTGGCCGAAGCGGCTGATGGCGCGCAGGCGATCGAGTTGATCCCTCGTGTGCGACCGAACGTAGTGCTGCTTGATATGCGCATGCCCAACCTGTCGGGACTCGACGTGCTCAAGCAACTCACCGCACGTGGCGAATTGCCGCCGACGATCATCCTGACCACCTTCGACGATGAGCAGTTGGTGCTGGCCGGGCTGAAGGCGGGCGCCAAGGGCTATCTGCTCAAGGACGTTTCGCTGGATCAGTTGGTGGATGCGGTAAAAACGGTTGCGGCCGGGCGCACATTGGTGAAACCGGCGGTCACGCAGCGCTTGCTTGCCGGCCTGGAACACATGCACAACCAGTTCGCCAGCCTCGATCAGCCCGATCCACTCACTGACCGCGAAACCGAGATATTGCGGCTGATGGCCGGGGGCTACAGCAACAAGGAGATCGCCAACTCGCTGGGCGTGGCCGAGGGGACCGTGAAGAATCACGTGTCCAACATCCTCTCCAAGCTCGGCGTCCGTGATCGAACCCGCGCCGTCTTGAAAGCATTCGAGATCGGAATTGTCTAAAAGCAGGCCGGAGCGCCTTGGTTGCGGCGTTCCGGGGTCGCAAGCACGAGACGCGACACAATGCAAGCTACGCTAGCGATAGCCTCCGCCACAAAGGTTCAGTAATATCCCCGTGCTTACCTGCCCACGGTGTCGACTCCCATGCTCCGATTATTTGAAATTATCCTCGCCGTCTTGCTCGTGCTCACCTTCTTCCTGGTGGTGGGACTGTTCCTTCCGAAGACCGCCCGCATTCAGCGCACGATCGAAGTCGGCAACCCGATTTCGCACGTCTACGACACGCTCAATGGGTTTCACCGTTTCAACGACTGGAGTCCTTGGCACGCCAATGACCCGGCCATGCAAGTCAATATCAGTGGCCCTACGTTTGGTGTGGGTGCCAAGCTCGATTTCGCAGCCTCAGCGGGCGGCAGCGCCGGCGTGGGTAGCTTGGAGATCAGCGAAAGTGAACTGAACGAGTCCGATGCGGTGGTGCGCATGGACTTGGTCGCCGATTGGGTGGGCACCAACAAGCGTTCGACTTTCCGTCTGGTGCAGGATGGCAAGACGCGCGCCATCAACGTGCAATGGGATGTGCGGGTTGACTACGGCTGGAACATCCTCGGTCGCTACAAGGGCATGTACCTCGATGGGTCGCTCGGCGAGGACATGGAGGAGTCGTTGGCCAGACTCGCCAGCTTCATGGCGACCGTACCGGCGGTTGACTACAGCCAGTTGTCGGTCGAAGAAGTTGACCGCGTCGGTGGGCCGCTTCTGTATGTCGGCGGCGGCGTGCCGTCGGCTCCGCGCAAGTGGGATGACGAAGCACTGCCGTTGATGGAGCGCTCCTGGAAACAAGTCGAAGACTTCATGCGCGAAAAGAACATCGTCGCCAGCGGAGACAAGCTGCGCATCATCAACATCGTCGGCGATGAAGCGGTCGACGCGAGCATGGCTTATCCGGTCGCAGAACTGAACGTTGCTCCCACGGGTAACGTTCGCATCGGTACTGCCTACGTCGGCAAGGCGCTCAAGGTCCTCTACAAGCGCAATCGCGCGGGCATTTTTGCGCCGCGCGGACCGCGCGAAGCACTCCGCGCTTATGCCATGACGCACGCCTATGAGTTCACCTGGGACGGTGCTGGACAGTTCGACGAATGGGTTACCGATGCCGATGAAGACGGCTTCCCGGTTACCCGCGTGTACTTGCCGATTACCCACAAGAATTGATCGCGCCCAGACCCGATCGCCCCGCTCAAAGCGGGGCGATCCGTTTGCGCAGGCGCAGCATGCGTCATCATGATTGGCGCCTGCGCCATGCGTGCTTCTGGCGCATGCATTCTCCTGGAACTTTTACCTGCCTGGAAGGTCTGCTTGCGGCCCGCTTGAATTTCTCTGTCGCGTCCCTATACCGCGCAACGGTTGGCGATTACGTGGGGCGCTACCCCTTACCTATCCACAGACAATAGAAGTATCCAATGATTGAGACACGCGATCTTTGCAAACGCTACGGCGAATTGAAGGCTGTCGACGGAATCAGCTTCAAGGTTGAGCCTGGACAGGTGCTGGGTTTTCTCGGTCCCAACGGCGCCGGCAAATCCACGACCATGAAGATGATTGCCGGATTTCTGACGCCCACTTCGGGCAGCGCCTCGGTGTGCGGATTTGATGTGCAGGCACAACCGCTGGAGGCCAAGCGAATGCTCGGTTATCTGCCTGAAGGCGCTCCTTCCTACGGTGAAATGACGGTGGCGGGATTCCTGCAGTTCATCGCCGACGTTCGGGGCCTGGATGGCGATGTGCGTCGCCGCCGCATCGATGATGCGGTTGGCAGACTCAGTCTGACCAGTGTCATGGGGCAAACCATCGACACATTGTCAAAGGGATTTCGGCGTCGCGTCGGACTTGCCCAAGCGATCCTGCACGACCCGAAGGTGTTGGTGCTCGACGAACCCACCGATGGACTTGACCCGAATCAGAAGCATGAGGTTCGCGCGTTGATTCAGACCATGAGCCGCGACAAGACCATCATCGTGTCGACCCATATCCTGGAAGAAGTTCACGCAGTATGCAGTCGCGCCATCATCATTGCCGATGGCAAAGTTTTGGCCGATGACACGCCGCAGGGGTTGGAGGCGCGTTCGCGCTACCACCAGGCGGTGTCGCTCAGCACCGAAAATCCCAAGGCCGCGCAGGAGCTGCTGACGCGCATTGGTGATGTCGCCGCGGTCGAGATCGATCCGCAAGACGGTCGTGTCACCGCGTTTCCGCGCAAGGGCAAACCGATTTTTCAGGCAGTCACCGATGCGCTCAAACAGAGCAATTTTCCATTCAGTGAGATCGCGCTCGAGCAGGGTCGACTCGACGAAGTTTTCCGTCAGATCACCCAGCCACGCAAGGTGGCAGTAGTCACCAAGCAGGAGGCAGCATGAGTAGCGCTCGCAAGAACCTGATTGGTATTCTGACGCGGCGCGAGCTGATGAGCTATTTCGCCACGCCGGTGGCCTATGTATTCATCGTGATCTTTCTGGTGCTGTGCAAGGCGTTCACGTTTTATCTGGGTGATTTTTATCAGCGCGGTCAAGCTGATCTGTTGCCGTTCTTCAATTTTCTGCCCTGGCTGTTTCTCTTCCTGATACCAGCGATTTCGATGCGTCTCTGGGCCGAGGAGCGCAAGTCAGGCAGTATTGAACTGCTGCTGACGTTGCCGGTGAGCATGTGGCAAGCGGTGCTAGGCAAGTTTCTGGCAGCCTGGATATTTACCGGCATCGCCCTGGCGCTGACATTTCCGATCTGGATTACGGTCAACTACCTGGGTGATCCTGACAACGGTGCCATTCTCGCCGGTTACTTCGGTAGTTTCCTCATGGCCGGAGCGTTCCTTGCCGTGGGCAGCTGCCTGTCGGCCTTGACGCGTAACCAGGTCATTGCCTTCATCCTCACCGTAGTTGTCTGCTTCGCGCTCATGCTGGCCGGTTGGCCAATCATTCTTGAAGGCATTCGCGGCCTTGGATTTCCGCAGAGCGTTGTCGACGCAATCGCCGGGCTCTCGTTCCTGACGCACTTTGCAGCGATCAGCAAGGGTGTGATCGATGTGCGCGACCTCCTCTATTTCCTGTTGATGATCGGCTTCTGGCTTTATGCCAGCGTGGTGGTCATTGACCTGAAGAAAGCTGATTGAAGATGATGCCCATGAAAATTAATCGAAAAGCATTGACCGGCAGCTCACTGGCGATTGTTGGCGTGTTGCTGATTGCGGTACTGGTGTTGTCCAACGTGCTACTGCGCGGTGTACGACTGGATTTGACCGAGAACGGCCTCTACACGCTTTCTGACGGCACCGGTGAGGTGCTCAAGGAAATCCAGGAACCGGTGAACCTGTATTTCTATTTCTCCGATCGGGGTACCGCCAAGATTCCGATGATCCGTAACTATGCGACGCGGGTGCGGGAGATGCTCGAAGAGATGGCTTCTCGCAGCGGCGGCAAGTTGCGTCTGCAGGTGATTGACCCATTGCCGTTCTCCGAGGATGAAGATCGTGCGTCTGGCTTCGGGCTGCAGGCAGTGCCCGCTGGCGCGGCCGGGGAGACCATCTACTTTGGACTTGCCGGCACCAACTCGACCGATGGCCAGTCGGTGATTCCATTTTTCCAGCCGGACAAGGAAGCGTTTCTTGAATACGATGTGGTCAAGCTGATCCACAGTTTAGTGATCGGCAAGAAGCCGGTGGTGGGTGTCATCAGCGGCATCAGCATG
>JANMSL010000376.1:0-5004 GCA_031389245.1 Lysobacterales bacterium
GCACGTCGACGGATGCTGGCAGACTGGCTGAGCCACGGGCTTGATCTGGGCAACCACACTTACGGCCACCTCGGGCTGCACGCCACACCGATTGCCGACTATGAGCAGGCAATCGCGCAGGGCGAAGCTGTTCTGCGCCCACTGATGCAACGCTATGGCGAGCATCCGCGCTGGTTTCGTCATCCCTACCTGCAGGCCGGGCGCGACGACGCGGTGCGCGCGCGACTCGACAGTTTTCTCGCGGAGCGAAATTATCGGATAGCGCCGGTAACCATCGACAACGGCGACTGGATATTTGCGCGCGCCTACGTCAATGCGCTCAACACCGGCAATAAAACCCAGACGGCCTCGCTGCGGAAAAGTTTCATGGGCTACATTGAGGCCAAGTTCAGCTACTACGAGCAGCAGTCCAAGCGACTGTTCGGACGCGAGATACCACAGGTGTTGCTATTGCATGCCAGCGCGCTGAATGCTGATGTGATGGACGAGATGTTGACGCGTCTGCGCAAGCGCGGTTATGCGTTTGTGACCTTGGACGTGGTGCTGGAAGATGCGGCGTATCGCCATGTCGATGGGTATCGCGGCGGCGCCGGCATCTCGTGGATGCATCGCTGGGCGATGGCCGAAAATCGGCCGCGCGCTTTCTATGAAGGCGAGCCCGAAGTGCCGGCCGATGTGATGGCACTGGCCGGCGTCGATAGCGAATAGTCGCGTTGCTTTTCCGGGTCACTCAAATCCGTTGGCAAATGAGCCCGCCGTTTGCGTGTTCCAGCGGTTGAGCAAGTCGGTGAAGGCCTGCGCGGTTTGCACCGACGCGGGTTGTCCGTCCTGATTGGTCTGGTTGGTGCCGTGGCAGCCATCACAGGCGCGCACTTCACCCGGTTGCAAGGTGATCCAGAAGCGCTCACGCACGACCGGCGTGCCGTTTGCGGTGGTGGACTGCCAGGACAGGGCGCGCCGCGCCGGCACAAACGCCGCAACCGATCCATCGGCAGCGATCGGCACGCTGGCGGTCGGGCCGCCCACATTCGGCAAGTTGGCCGCTACTGCAGCAGCATCGTGCTGGAACTGCGCCAATACACGGCGCCCGGGCACCGGCGGATCATTCGGATCGGGACCGCCACGGTTGCCACGAATCTGGTCCCCCTGGAAAAACTGCATGTGCGCAATCTGATAGACCGTGCCGACCGGGCTGGCCGGCGTCACTCTGCCACCGCCGGCTACCGCGAGATTGAACGGTTGCTGGCGGTCCAGCACATCGCGCGTGGTGACATCGCGCATCACCACCACACCCAGATTGCGGTCGCGCAGGAATTGCTTGAATGCAGCTTCGCTCACATTCGCCGAGGCATACGCGGCCTGCTCCGAAGCTGCGGTGGTCTCACTCGGATTGGGTGGCACGGCGCGCGTACGCACCTCAACCGGGCTGAGTTCCCACATCGGTCCGTCGTAGTCGACCAGCACATCCGGATCAAAATATTGAAGGTGTCGGACAATGCCGGTTCCCGCAGTCAGTGCCGTGTCTGCGGCCTGGAAACCGTTGCCTGCCGTACTGAGCGTGCGCAGGCGAAACAGATAGCGTGGTATCGGCGCGGCGCGCGTGCCGTCATTGCCCGCTTCGACCTGCGTGGCGGTATGCGCGGCGATCAGCGTGCCGTTGCTCAGCATCAGTGGATTGCGGTAGTGGCCGCTGTGATTTGCCGAGGGCACGGTGCCATTGGTGTCCAGATGCGTAACGTACTCAACAGCGATGTTGGCCGGGTTGGCACTCGGCGGCGCGTTCATGCGGATGATCTGGCCACTGTTATGAGTGGCGAACTCGGGTGCATCCACCGCGTAGTAGCGACCGGCCAAAGTGGGATCCTCATGCAGTTGCAGAAAATTGAATGCCGGATTGGGATTGAAACGCCCGGACCCGGTCCCGTTGAACTCGACCAGGTTGCTGTCGTTGTTGAAGCTGCGGTTGAAGTATTCGTGCAACTCGTGTCGACCGAGGTGATTGAGTGTTTCTTCCCCGGTGCCGTCCTGCCTGATCTGCCATGGAAAAAAGTGGTTGATGTTCATGCCTTCGACCGTCGAACCGACTTCGGCGATGCGTGGTTCCGGGAACACCTCGCTGCGATCGGCAGTGGCGATCGCGTTCAACAATTCGGAGCTGAAATTGAACGTGCCGTAGGGGTTTCCTGCGCCCTCGTTTTGCTGATCGCGTTGCAAGTGATCCCATCGGGTGAATAACAGCCGGCCGAAACTGTCGACCAGTGGATTGAACGAGCCTGAAGGCGAATGCTGCAGCAGTTGCAAACTGCCCAGCGTTGGCTGCAGTTTCCACAGCCCGGTTACGGTGTCCGTGGACTCGTACTCGTCGTGTTGTGGGTACAGGTGGCGCTGGCCATTGCGTGGCCGATCCGATGCGAAAATGATGCTGTCGTCCGAGCCGTAGACCGGCATGATGTTGTTGAAGTCCAGTGGCTGGCCGGCGAGCTTGGTGATGACCACGGTCTGGCCAACGCCGAAGCCAGTCACCTCATAAATCTGAAAGTATTCGGTAGTGCGCTCGAATTGTTGGGTCGTTGCGCCAATCGTCATACTGAATAAGGCCCGCGTGCCCGACCAGTGCACGCTGGGGTCGCGTACGGTGATCGACTGCGTGCCTTGAAACACCCCAGGTTCACCGTAGCCCGCCTCGCGTGTGAGATTGCGCAGCGTGCCATTGCCGTAGCGGATGTAAAGATCCCCGCCGCGGCCGCTCAGATCGACGCTGGCGCGATGATTGGCGAACACCGAACCGATGGTCGCGAAATCGTTGGGTACCGGATACTGGGTGACGAAGATGACTGGATTGGGGGTGGTTACCTGCGCTTGAGCGCAACCCGCGGCCGCGCAGAGCGCGACGAAAAGAAATCGAACAATAGACATTTTGGCCCCTGCATGTGAAGTGTGCTCTTTCACTTACAGGAATCGGTAGAAAATCCGGCCAAGTCGCAAATCACCAGCGGGGCAGCTTTGACAGGCTCGCAGCGATCGGCGCCCCGTCTGTGGTAGCGGCTCCAGTAAACCTCTGAACCAGTTCGAAACCTGGATAGCCCGTTGAGTCAGCGGGCAAAAAAACCGCAGGAGGTGCGCCAAAGAAATAAGGGGTTCAGCGAAGACGAGGTGATGACTGATTCAGACCATTCCCTGGTCCAGATCAGCTACCAGCGCTGCTCGCTGTTCGGCGCTGAGCAACTGCAGCTGCGGGTAACGCGGGTCGTCGACGCCAAAACTCAGCGACTCGCCTTGGCGCAGCGCCTGGCGTTGCGTGCTGCTCATCTCGAAGCGCAGGAAATGCACGGCCGAGGTCTTGTTGTCGTTGCTGCGGTCCATGTCCTCGTCGGCCACGGCAAACTGGCGCGGACCTGCACCGACCTGCGTGTACACGCGGTCTTCGATACCACGCAGTTCGGTCAGCCGTGTCGCGCGCTCGGCCGGATCCGGATACTCGATCAGCAGGGTTGCCTTGAGATTGTGGCCGTCGGGTATCAGCGGATTGTAGGCGTCGAGCTCTTCCTGGATCCCCTTGGCTTCGAAGATCCGCTCGATCCGTAGCATCTCCTGTATCTGATACTGCACCGTCACGCGATCCTCGAAAAGCATCGTCATATGCGCGCCCAGACGCACCGTGCGGTTGCGCTTATGCGCCATGGCTTGGCTGCGTAACTCGGAACGCTTTCCGGCGTAGACCTCCAGCGAAAGCAGGTCGCTGCGGGTAAGTGGGCCGGATGCGGGTGTGTCTGTGTTCATGGTCTGAAAGTTCGCTAAAAGTGTGGGTCAGATGCCGTAAGCGTAGCGAAGTAACGAAAGTGGATTCCCGCCTTCAGGCTTGCCGGGTACACCATCAGCGATATGTGCCGCTGCCATCGGACAATCGCTGATGAAATGAGCGGCGTCGAGTTTGGCGACGCGATCGGAAACCGTTTTGGCGATTTTGCGCGCGAGCGGATAGGTCGCCGTCTTGACGCCGTAGGTGCCATCGTGGCCCGAGCATCGCTCAATCAAGTTCAGTTCGGTTCCCGGTACCAGCGCCAGGATATCGCGTGTCTTGGGACCGATGTTCTGCACGCGCTGGTGGCAGGGGACGTGATACGCGATCTTGCCCAGCGCATTGGGAAAGTCGGTCTTCAACAAGCCCGCTTGGTGACGATGCATCAAGTATTCGAATGGGTCGAAGATGGCGCGCTTCACCGTCTGGACATCCCTATCGTCGGGAAACATCAGCGGCAGTTCCTGTTTGAACATCAATACGCATGAGGGAATCGGTGCCACGATATCGAAGCCCTCGGCCACCGCTTTGGCCAGCACAGGAATATTGGACTCCTTGTAGCGCGCCACGGCATCCAGATCACCGAGTTCGAGTTTGGGCATGCCGCAGCATTGCTCGCGGGCAACCAGTTGCACTTCGATTCCATTGTGTCGAAACACCGCAACCATATCTTCCACAACCTGTGGCATGTTGACGTTGCCATAGCAGGTGGTAAATACCGCGACCTTGCCGCGCGTCGGACCGGCCGACACAGGTGCCGTAGCGACTGGCGCGTTTCGACGCAGGCGCCGGCGCGCAGTACGACTGTAATACTTCGGAATGACTGCATCGGGGTGCACGCCCAGCGTCTTGTCGAGCAATTTTCGAAACGCGCCGTTGCGATTGCCGGCGTTTACCAGTTCGACCACGACAGGGATGCTGGCGAGTTTGCCCACGGCTGTTGTTGCGGAAAGAATTCTGGAGGCCAGCCCTGTCTTGCCCTGGCGATGCTGCACTGCCTTGGCGCGCAACATCAAATGCGGAAAATCCAGGTTCCAAGGGTGGGGTGGAACGTAGGGACATTTGGTCTGATAGCACAGATCACACAGATAACACTGGTCCACAACCTTGCCAAAATCGGCCTTGGGAATGCCGTGTACTTCGCCATCAACGGTTGCGTCGACCAGATCAAAAAGAGTCGGGAATGATTGACACAGGCTCACGCA
>JANMSL010000447.1:0-8704 GCA_031389245.1 Lysobacterales bacterium
CACGCCTGTTGGTGAGGGCTTCACCTCGATCAATGTCGAGCTGCGGCGACGTTTCGACCTGTACGCCAATGTGCGTCCTGCGATCACCTTTCCCGGCACCATGTCGCGCTACGAAAATATTGACCTGATCACGGTACGCGAGAACACCGAAGGTGCTTACGGTGCCGAGGGACAGACACTGTCGGCTGACGGCCAGCAGGCGCAATCTCTGATTCGTGTCACCCACCGCGGTTCAGAACGCATCCTGCGTTATGCCTTCGAGCTGGCAAAAAAGCTCAACCGAAAAAAAGTGACGATCGTCCACAAGGCCAACATCATGAAGACCACTTCGGGATTATTCCTGAAGGTGGGCCGCGAGGTCGCAGCGGAATACCCCGAGATTCAGACCAACGAAATGATCGTGGACAACACATGCATGCAGCTGGTGATGCGTCCGCAGCAGTTCGATGTGATTGTCACCACCAATTTGTTTGGCGACATCATTTCGGACTTGTGTGCCGGGCTGGTGGGCGGCCTGGGCCTCGCACCCGGAGCAAACATCGGCACCGAAGGTGCGATCTTTGAGGCAGTACATGGCTCGGCACCTGACATCGCCGGCAAGGGCATCGCCAACCCCTGTGCCCTGTTACTGGGCGCCGGTCAAATGCTCGATCATCTGGGACAGCAGGAAGCAGCAACGCGTCTGCGCGCTGCGATCCGCGCCACCATGGCTGCCAAGGATCGGGTAACACCCGATTTTGGCGGCTCGGGTACGACGCAGAGTTTTGCTGACGCGATCGTTTCGCGCATTTGAAGCGGACATGAACGGCTGCATCTGCGGGTGAGAGGGTGGGGCGCAGCCCACCATCTTCGCCGAGTGACAGCGCCGTTGAATGTTCAACGTGGCTGCTGGGTGGCCGCAGGAGTCGATAGCACGACCAACGGCGATGAGCTGCGCGCGAATGTGCCGCCTTGGGTGCCGTTCCAGTTGGCCATGTAGGTGACGATGCTTCCGGCTGCACCTGCGCTCTGCATGTTGAAAGTGATCGAGCCGATGCTGGTGTCGCTTCCGCTTGGGAAACCGGTGGGAACGGCGCAGGTTCGGCAGTAGCCGTTGCGACTGATCATGCCGGTGGTGCTGTTTGCCTGCAAGTTGCCGAGCGTAGACAATGCCCAGCGTGGATTGCCCAACGCATCGTAGTAGTAGAGGATGCTGAACAGTCCGCCGCTTCCTCCATCGGGAATTGAACCCAGCGAGAAGCCCCAGCCGGAATCCTGGGGACCGGCGTACCAGATTCCTGTCAGGTCATTGGCAGGACGTAGCGAGCGAGGAATCAACTCCTGCATACACCACTCCTGGGTAATGTTGTCGCCCAGTGCGAAGCTCATCACCGCCAGATAACCATTGAAACCTTGTGCGCTCGAGCACGTCGGCGAATTGGCCGCTTGCACGAAGTCCAGTTGCACGCGTCCGCTGTAGGTGGGGTCAACTTGTTGTCGTTGTCCCGATGGCCGCGTTGGATCGTAAGTGTAGCGCTGCAGGCTGTTGCCGTTCACATCCGGCTCGGGCAGGAATTTTCCATCGACGAAACGGCCGACCGCCTGAAACCACTCGGGGTTTCCGGCGGCGTCGTAGGTATAAAAGGTCAACACAAATAAATCGCCACCGGCAGTGACAGGTGAGAACTCGATGCCGTGTCCGGTGTGACGCGGATCGTAGAAAAACCCACCCAACGGCAGCGGATCGACCGCTGGCGTGGCCACCGCGTTACTCCAACCAACACCGTCAAGAATATTGCGGCCGAGAGAAAGTTCTCGCGGCGCGCCTGAACTGAACGGGCGCATCATCTCGCCAAAATAGGTGGACTGGTTGAGGTGAGATACCGATGAGCCAGTCGCCACCGGATCAGGCGCGTAGAGTTGGAGCAAGTTGTCGGGTGGCGGGAACGGTGCGAGCGGATTGGCAGGCGCAGCGGCCGCCGCTGTGCTGGTCCATTTCAGGTTGCTATTGGACACTGCTGCCAGCATGCGTTCGGCATCAGTGAGCTGATGGAACGGGCGCAGCACGCCACCTTGAAGCCAGGCGATATTGGCCGAGAAAATGTCGTCCAGGCCATCAAACTCGGAACCCGGGACATCGCCAAATGAACTATCCAGCGCAACCAGACTCAGGAAGCCAAGACCATGGGTGATTTCGTGCATGCCCACCGAAATGAAATCCACGTTGTTGCCAACGGCCGCCGTATACCCGTAGTGGAAGCCAGCCGCACCGAGCGCGTTGGGCGTATCCACCTGATTGTTGAACGTGGCTTGAATCTCGGCGACGCTGCAGTCGTCATTGAGCGCGCGGCACAGCGAAGTGCCGGCAAGACGCGCTGCCGGAGGTCCCGCATACCATGTGTATTTACGGTCCAGCGATGGCAAATCGCGGATAACAGATCGAGGACCGGCAGCGGCGAGCGTCACCGAATTTCCGGTACCGAGGTTATCCCAGCAGGCGTCGATTGAAATCGGCACCGGACTCTGCATTTGCTGCGCCAGCGTTTCGGCTGCACGTAACATTGCGTTGCGGCGTTGCTCACCCAGTGTGGTGCCCGGGTTTCCGCCAATCGGAGCAACCGCCGTGGTGGCGAACCACTCGGCGTTGCTGCACGGGCGCGATGCAGTGCCGAGCGAATTGAAGTTCACCGAAAACGCGGCTGCGGCTGGCGGCGTAGCAGACAAGGTCGCCATCACCGTCGTGTCCGCACTGATTGTGGTGCTTTGACTGGTGTTGAAGTTGTAGGCGAACAGATACCACCGACCCGCGCGCAGCGGTTGGCCGCCACTGCGACTCACCGTCACGAACTCGTCATTGGTCGAACCCGTGGAGCGGTAGTGTGCCAGGTCGATGATGTAACCCAAAGTGATCGGTCGCCCCTGGCCAAACGTGTCGGGAAAGGGCGAGCCGTAACGCATGAATAAACCGATATCGACGCCGGCAGTCGACGAATCCAGATCGATGCGCAGCGATTGGTCGGCTACGGCCACATCGACATAGAACGAAGTCGAGAACGAACTTGCGGGAAGGGTGAAATTGACCGGTGTGCCTGATTGCAACGCGATCGTAGGAGCGGCTGTGGTTGTGTCCAATCCGGTCAAAGTGAGCAGACTGGCGAGCAGCAAGCGCCTCATTGCTCTTTGCCTATGCGCGGGCGCTGCTGATCGGGATGGTCGTGATGCTCGGTACAGCGCAGTTCGATGCTGCCATCGGGGCGGAGCGTCGCCTGCATCTGCGTATGCACGGGCGCAGGCTTGGCGACCAGCTTCAACGGGCCTTTTGTCGTGCCTTCAGTGGGCTGCGCAATGCTGTGAAACTGAGGCGTCAACGATTCAGCAGCTGATAGGGAAGCGTGCGCCGCGCTCAATCCGAGCGCGGCGAGCATCAGGGTATTTCGGCGCATCTGCATCTCTCCCAAATATTGTCGGTGATCTTAGTGGAAGCGCGTGAACCGGACATGGACGCCGTCACAGCGCTGAGTAGGGGCTGCCCATGCCGGGACTGCACACGCCGGATGTTCCAAGACGCAGAGGATTGCGCAGCGCGGATTGCAAATACGCGTGTGCGCGTTGCACCGCTTTAGTGGTGGATTGACCCAGCGCAAGTTCTGCCGCGATGGCACTGGCAAAGGTGCAGCCCGTGCCGTGCGTGCGCATGCGCAGCCGCCGCGCATGCAGCGTGATGGTTCCCGAGGCATCGACAAAATGATCAATCAGGTCAGCGCCGCGGGCGTGTCCACCTTTCATCAATACGCTTGCAGCACCTAGCTCGCGCAGCGCGTAACAGGCCTGAGCGCGCGCGCGAACCGAATTGACGGAATAGCCGAGCAGTGCAGCAGCCTCCGGAAGATTTGGCGTCAACACGGTGCACAGCGGCAACAGATGACGGCGCACCCAGTTCAGTCCATCACGACTCAGTAAGTGGCTTCCGGAGGTGGCAATCAGCACGGGATCGAGCACGATGGGTACAGCGCAATCCCGGATACTGGCTGTCACCGCCCGGGCGATGGGCAGGCTGCCGAGCATGCCGATCTTTATTGCGGCAATGCTCAGGTCTTCCATGACGGCATCGATTTGCGCAATCACCTGCGCGGGTCGAAGCAAGTTGAGCGACCGCACTGAATGCGGATTTTGTGCCGTCGCGCCGGTCAAGGCGCAGGCCCCGGCGAGTCCGTAAGCACTCATGACCCTGAGATCGGCCTGTATCCCGGCGCCGCCTGCGGAGTCAGAACCGCCAATAATCAAGACCGTTGGGGTGTGGTATTTTTGCGACAAAGACCTGCTCCCTCGAACTGAACAATCATTCAGTGTGCCTGAATTCCCCCTTGCAGAGCCGCCCTGGAAGGAACATTTGACGGACTGTTGTTTTTTTGAGACGATGTCGCTAACACGCAACATTCATACTTGGGGACCATGTTCAATCGAGCTCGCAACGCGGACCTGATCGCACTGACTGCACTGTCGGTAGGGATCGCCTTGACGTTCGCTTCTGGCGCACGCGCGGATGATGCCACGATGGATGCTTGGCGCGAATACGCGGGCGACTCGATGACGCCAGCCTTCGCTTGGGTGGAGAAGTCCAAGCTTGCGCCACCCACCTTGATCGGTCGGGCGCTGACACCCGAAATCAGTTTCCTGTCATTGCAATGGAACGCCACATCTTCGCTGCCTTTCGAAGTAAGTTTTTCGTCGTCTGTTTCTGGCGACTCACCAAATCGCAGTGGCAGTTTTGGCGCTCTGCAAAACGTCAGCGTGCCGCAATCGGGTTTGGTGCGAAATGTCTTGTTTGCAGGCACTTCGCGCGAACTTGATGGTCAGTCTCGGATCACCGCAGGCATTGTTCTTGCCAACCAGCAATTTGCTTCGTTCGGTTTTGGCACCGAACTGGTCGAGCACCGGTCGAATGCAACCCATGATCTGACCGAGAGCACATCCGGTACCGGGGTTCGCGTCGGCTTCGAGCACGATCTCAACGACAGCGTGAGCCTCGGCACCATGGTGCAGTCGAAGGTCAATATGGAGGCCTTCCAGAGTTACCGTGGTGTGTTCTCTGATCCCGGTGATTTTGACTTGCCTGCACGCGCTGGCCTCACTGCGCGCTGGCGTCCGGTTCCTTTTGCGGATTTGTCGTTATCTGCGCAACGAATTTTCTACAGCGATTTGGTGGCTTTCTCCAGTCGCTCGTTGCCGGTGCGGTTCCGGGCACTGCTCAACGATGGTAGCCAGCCCGAGCTGACCTGGCGCGACTTGGACGTGCTGAGCGCTGATGTTGGTTTCGCGCTGAGTCCGGCAAATCGAGTAACACTGAGCTACAGCACACAGCAGCAGCCGGAACCCAGTTCAGTTGTATTGCTCAGCGCGTTCTCGAATCAGCTCACTGATAGCAATTTTGCGCTCGGGTTTGAACACAAATTCGACCGCGCCGGCCAGTTGCGATTCGCTACCAGCTATGCGTCATCCGAGTACTACCTCGGCAATGTTTCAGGGTTGAGTGCCGAGAACGGCGGCACCGGTTCGCAAGTCGAGGCTGAGGCAATCTGGCGTCTCGATTTCTAGCTTTCGTATTTGTAAGTGCGACGTATTTGTAAGTGCAACGCTCGGTTTCAGGGCTTGAATCCACTCGGGGCTCCCATGGAGCCCCTTTTTTTTGTCCGAAATCGGGTGGTAGTGATTGGTCTTAGAGACTTTCCGACGCGAAATCGGCGAGTCGCGATCGTTCCCCGCGGCGCAGCGTGATGTGCGCGCTGTGCTGCCATTGCTTGAAGCGATCCACCGCATAGGTGAGACCTGATGTGGTTTCGGTCAGATAGGGAGTGTCGATCTGCTCCACGTTGCCCAGACAGACCATTTTGGTACCTGGTCCCGCACGCGTCAGCAGGGTTTTCATCTGTTTTGGAGAAAGATTCTGTGCCTCATCGATGATCACGTAGCGATTGAGGAATGTGCGACCGCGCATGAAGTTCATCGAACGAATTTTGATGCGCGATGCCAGCAGGTCATTGGTTGCCGCGCGGCCCCACGAACCACCTTCCTGCGGGTCAGCCAGAACTTCCAGATTGTCGGTGAGCGCGCCCATCCAGGGAGTCATCTTCTCTTCCTCGGTTCCCGGTAGGAAACCGATATCCTCGCCGACCGACACGGTGGCCCGCGTCATGATGATTTCCCGATAGCGCTGCTGGTCCATGACTTGAGCCAATCCGGCTGCCAACGCCAGCAGTGTCTTGCCGGTGCCGGCAGTGCCGAGCAACGTGACGAAGTCGACTTCTGGATCCATCAATGCATTCATTGCGAAGTTTTGCTCGCGATTGCGCGCATGCACTCCCCATACCGAGTGATTGCCGCCGCTGAAGTCATCCACGATTTGCAATGTGGCAACACCATCGACCACTTTGAGTACCCGGAACTCCGGCTCTTCGTCGCCATTCAAATAGAGGAACTGGTTTGGGTGCCAGAGCTCGTCTTTGCGCATCTTGATCTCATAGAAGCTGTGTCCTTTCTCCGACCATGAGCGCAGGTTTTTGCTGTGTTTGCTCCAGAAGTCAGCAGCGAGTTCGGCCACCCCGGTATACAACAGGCTGAAATCGTCCAGCGCGCGATCGTTCTCATAGTCTTCCGCTGTGACGCCGAAAATGGTCGCTTTGATGCGCAGGTTTATATCCTTGGACACCAGCACGACACTGGCCTGCGGATTGAGTTCGCGCAGCACCAGAATTGAAGCGAGGATCTGATTATCGGGAATTGCCTTGAGCTTGGTGCCAGTGGGTAGCGCCGTGCTGGTCTGGAACAGCAGTCGGCCGATCTGGCCGCTCTTGCGTAGCTTCAATTCCTTGGGGCGGAGCAGCTTGAGCCCGCGCTCGATGTGTTCACTGCCGTTGGTCTCGATCAGCTCGTTTATAAAGCGGCTCACCTGACGTGCATTGCGCGCGACTTCGGATGTGCCTTTTTTTCCCGCGTCCAGTTCTTCCAGAACCGTCATTGGCAGAAAAACGTCGTGCTCCTCGAATCGATAAATCGCGGTGGGATCATGCATCAGAACATTGGTGTCGAGCACATAGATGCGCTTGCTGGCTGACATCACTGCGGAGTACTCCTGGCGGGGGAAGCCTTTAGGGCGCTGCGGGCGCCGGGCAAGTTCGTTGCGAACTGGCCTCGGGACGCGGCGATCGAAATTCGAATGGAATACAGGGAGGGGGGCGACGCGGACGGGGTGAGCACTTTCGGCATCGTCAGAATTTCATTGGATCCATGATGGCATCGAGATTCAGCGAGTCGCAGAACTCGAGGAAATCATCGCGCAATCTGGCGATGTGCGTTTTCGACGGAATGCCAATGGTGATCTGTGCCGAGAACATCTCCGCTCCGGTTTGCATCGCGCGAAAGCGGCTGGATGACAGGCTCTCGATACTGATGCCATGGTGTGAAAAAAATTCCGCCAACTGGAACAGGATGCCGGCCTTGTCCGCTGCAACCACTTCGATCACGTAAGGGAGCAGGTCGGTTTGCATCGGCTTCGCAAACGTGCGGTGCACTTGAACCTTGATGCCTTCATCGCGCTCAATACGCGCGGTCGAAGTTTCCAGTTTGGCGACTGCGTCCCAGGACCCCATTGCCAACAGCGAAACGCTCACGTGCGTGCCCATAGCCGAGAGTCGCGATTCCACCAGGGTACAGCCGCATTCACCGATTCGTTTGGTCAACGGCATCAATGGGGACTTGTCCTGTGGGGCGATGGCCGCGATCAGAATGTAGTTCTCGTTCGAAGTGGGTCGTGCCACGTATACTTTCCTGCAATCGGCCGCTGCTGCCCTTAGCCGCAGAATACTTGTGGCCCAACAGAGCCGCAAGTAACATCCTAGCGTCCCCCAAGTGATTCAACCATGCGATTGCAAGGCAGCATCTGCGCGCTCGTGACGCCGTTCGGCGCCGACGAGACCATCGATTTCCCAGCACTGCGAAATCTCATCGACTGGCATCTGGACTGTGGCACACAGGCCCTGGTGATCGCCGGCTCGACCGGCGAGGCAGCGTTGCTCGACGATGTCGAGTACGCACATCTGATCGAAGGCGCGGTCGGAGCGGCGGCGGGCCGATTGCCGATTGTCGCCGGGATCGGCTCGCCGTCGACCCGCAGATCGCTCGCATTTGCCAATACCGCGCGTATGGCTGGAGCAACTGCCCTATTGGCAGTTACACCGTACTATGTGCGGCCAACACAGCAGGGCATGCGTTCCCACTATTTGCGTATCGCGGACGATTGCGGTCTTCCCCTGATTCTTTACAACGTCCCAGGCCGAACTGGTTGCGACCTTCTGCCCGAGACCGTCGCCGAGCTTGCCGAGCATGCGGCAATCATCGGTGTGAAGGAGGCGGTTACCGATGCGCAGCGCATGCAGGAACTGCTCTCGCTGGCTTCTCCTGACTTTGCGATACTCAGTGGAGATGATTCGACAGCACTGCGCGCGATGCTGGCGGGCGCGGTGGGGACGATATCGGTTGCGGCCAACGTGATCCCACGAACATTTTCGCGTCTGTGTGTGCTGGCCGCTCAGGGTCGGCATACGCAGGCAACCGATCTGGACAAGCAATTGCAGCCGATCTACGCGGCACTGGGTGTGCAATCCAATCCCATTCCGGCGAAGTGGTTGCTGCAGCGAATGGGGCGATTGCATGGCACGTTGCGGCTGCC
>JANMSL010000481.1:0-5483 GCA_031389245.1 Lysobacterales bacterium
TCGCTTCGACTCGTACGAGGACGATCTGCCACAGACCTTTGACTGGCTGTGGGGAAACGCGCAGAACGGATATCTGTTTGGACGCCAGTACCGCGGCGCTGGCAGTATCTTTGTCGCCGGCGAGCTCGATTTTCTCGGCAATCGCGAACTCGACCAACCCGGCTACGCCGCGCTGGCCTGGCAGGTGCTGGCGCCAGTGCTCGGTAAGGGCAAGGTACATCTGATCTATGCCGCCGATGTACCCCCCATGTATGTCCTGATCGTGTACCGCGGCTGGCCGATTCTGCTGCCTTTGCTCATTGCCTTGCTCGCCTGGTTGTGGGCCCGCAGCCAACGCTTCGGTCCCCTGCTGCCGCTGGCATCGGCACATCGACGCGCCCTGCTTGAACACGTTCAAGCCTCCGGCGAATTCGTGTTCCGGCGTGGACGTGCGCTGGCGCTGCATGCGGCCGTGCAGCGTTTGTTCTTTTCGCGATTGCGCAGTCGCGATCCGACGCTCGCCGCGCTGGAAGGCGAAGCCTTGGTGCAGGCCTTGTCAACGCGCCTGCAATTGGCTGCCGCGCCGATTCGGCAAGCGCTCAATCCCGTTGATCTGGCGCGGCCCGATCAATTCACCACGACAATCGCAACCCTGATGCAGATGAGAGCCAAACTATGAACCTGGAAGCCAGTAAACCGATCGTGCCGATTGTCGGCGCCGCGTTGACCGATCGCACCGACGCCATTCGCCAGCAAATCGCCCAGGCCTTTGTCGGCCAGGCGCAGGTGTTGGATCAATTGCTGATTGCCTTGTTGGCCAGCGGTCATGTGCTGCTCGAAGGCGTGCCCGGACTAGGCAAAACCTTGCTGGTGCGTTCGCTGGCGATGGCATTGGAATGCAATTTTGCGCGGGTGCAATTCACGCCTGATCTGATGCCCAGTGATGTCAGCGGTCATGCGTTTTATGATCCCAAGACCGAGAGCTTCAAGATTCGCCGTGGCCCGGTGTTCACCAACCTTTTGCTCGCCGACGAGATCAACCGTGCCCCGGCGAAAACACAGGCGGCCTTGCTCGAAGTGATGCAGGAGCAGCAAGTCACCATCGAATCGCGCAGCTTTGCGCTGTCGCCACCGTTTCTTACCGTGGCGACACAAAACCCGATCGAGCAGGAAGGCACCTATCCATTGCCCGAAGCCCAGCTCGACCGTTTCCTGCTGAAGATCCTGATGAACTATCCGCTGCTCGAGGATGAGGTGCGCATGGTCACCGCGGTCAGTCATGGCCGCACCGCGAGCGACTTCGATCTGTCACGCGTGCGCGCGGTGGCAAAGCCCGAAGACATTGTCGCCATGCAACTGGGCACCGCGCTGGTCCGCGTGGATGCTGTGGTGCTCGACTACGCTGTGCGCATCACCCGCGCTACCCGCGATTGGCCAGGAATCAGCATGGGCGCGGGTCCACGCGGCAGTTTGTCGTTGGTGCGCGCGGCGCGCGGCCAGGCAGTGCTCGACGGCCGTGACTTTGTCACTCCAGACGATATTCGTGCGATCGCCAAACCGGCGCTGCGTCATCGTATCGGCCTGGCGCCAGAAATGCAGATTGAAGGTCGCCGCGTTGATGACGTGCTCGATGCGCTGCTGCTGAAAGTGGAAGCGCCGCGTCGATGATATGCCCACGCGATTGGTCTTGGTCATAAGCGGGCGTGCTCTGCTCGCTGCGGTGCTTTGTTGTCTTGGTGAATTGTCGCCGGAGCCACCCCCGGCGTTATCAGGTACCGGCATGTTGAGTGATTGGAAATCAAATCATGCGGCCTAGTCTGACGCTCATCGCGGCATTGATTGCCTGGGCGCTGATCGGTGTCCTGGTGGTC
Source organism: Lysobacterales bacterium (assembly GCA_031389245.1). Taxonomy (GTDB): domain Bacteria; phylum Pseudomonadota; class Gammaproteobacteria; order Xanthomonadales; family Ahniellaceae; genus 0-14-3-00-62-12. The sequence continues at coordinate 1,851 of JANMSL010000481.1, forward strand.
GCGTTGCTGTTGCCGATGCAGGCATTCATCGTGTCCGGAATCGCGCTGATCCTGATCGCGGTGCAGGACCTGACGTTGCTGCGCGCCCTGCCAACGCCCGATGTGCAACGCGACCTGCCAGCAGTGGTCCCAGTGGCGGTGGAGCGCCAGTTGGTGCTGCGCCTGCGTCACGGCGGGACACGTCCGCTCTGGGTGCAAGTGCAGGACCTGCATCCCGGCGATTGGCCGGTCTTTGGCTTGCCGCGTCAGGTGCAGCTGCCAGTCGGGCGCGAGTTGGAGCTGCCCTACCGCATCACCCCGATTGCGCGTGGGCAATTCGAGTTCGCCGCCTGTGTGTTGCGTCTGCGCTCGCCGTTCGCGCTGTGGTGGCAACAACGCCGTGTTGGCAAGCCGCAATCGCTGCGCGTGTATCCCAACTTCGCACCGCTGGCAAAACTTGCCCTGATCGGTTCGGAACAGGCTTCGCGGGTGGTGGGTGCGCATCTGAAGCGACGCCGCGGTGAGGGCACCGAGTTTCAGCAGTTGCGCGAGTATCGCACCGGCGATTCGATGCGCCAGATCGACTGGAAGGCGAGCCAGCGCGCGCGCAAGCTGATTTCACGTGACTATCAGGACGAACGCAACCAGCAGGTCATGCTGCTGCTCGATACCGGGCGCCGATTGCTGGCCCGGGACGGCGCCCTGGCGCATTTTGATCACGTGCTCAATGCCGCGCTGATGGTCGCCTACATGGCATTGCGCCAAGGCGATGCGGTCGGGCTGCTGGCTTCGGGCGGCGCGTCGCGGTACATGTCTCCGGGTCGCGGGCTAGGCACCATCGACACCCTGCTCAACACCGTTTTCGATCTGCACGCGGAGCCGGTGGCCACCGATTATCTCGAGGCCGCAATGCGGCTGAGTGCGCGTCAGTCAAGACGCTCGCTGGTGTTGCTGATCACCAATGTGCGCGACGAGGATATTGAAGATCTGGTTGCCGCCGTGCGCCAGCTGCAGCGACGCCATCTGGTCTGCGTCGCCAGCCTGCGCGAGCAAGTCCTGGATTCTTCTCTGCAGCAGGAAGTGCTTGGCTTCGACGATGCGGTGCGGGTGTCGGCGATGGCGCAGTACGTGGAGCAACGCACGCGCGCCCACCAGGCGCTGCGTGCGCAGGGCACCGAGGTGCTCGATGTCAACTGCAATGAACTGCCCGCTGCCCTGGTTCAGCATTATCTGGCGATCAAGCGTGCAGGGCGGCTGTAGCCCACCACGATCAGGTTGATGGTAAATCCCCGGCGGGCGCGACGTTGCAAACTCGCAGCTGCGGACGCCGCCGTGTTGGCCCCGCATTGGCGCAATTGCCCTGTGTAACGACCGATTCGACTTTGCCTTCGCACCCGCATCCATTGCAGACTAGGCGACATCCGCAACGGAGCGTCGCATGAAACGTTTGCTCGGCCTGTTCTCGATCGTCGTGCTGGTGTTGGGCGTTGCGCTGATGTGGAGCTTCAGCGCGCAGACGCTTCCCGTGCCGCCAGGATTCAACGTCGTCGTGCCTGCGAACCAAAGCCCGGCCGGGCTGCAACTGTTTGCCATAGCCGCCGGCAGCATGGAGTCGCGCGCCGCCCTGTCGTATCGCGGTGGCCGCTTTGCCGAGAAGCGTACTTTTGGCATGGGCGCGATCCTGGTTCGGCATCCGCTTGGCGATGTGTTGTTCGACACCGGTTTCGGGCGCAATGTCGATGCGCATGTGCGCACCACGCCGCGACTGATGCAGTGGACCAGTGACTATCAGAAGGCAGCTACAGTTGCCGAACAACTGCAGCGCGCGGACATCCCGGCGCAGTCGCTCAAGGGCGTCGTGCTGACCCATGCGCACTGGGATCATGTCAGTGGGCTCGAAGACTTGCCCGGCGTGCCGGTCTGGGTGAATGCAACCGAACTCGCCTTCATCGAGGGCGGTGATGAAGCCACGTCACTGGCGCGCATGATCGGCACCCGCGACTACCGTCTCTATGCACTGGACTCGGGTCCCTATCTGGGTTTCGCGCGCAGCCACGATCTGTTCGGCGACGGCAGTGTCGTGCTGGTTGAAGCCGCCGGTCACACACCGGGATCGATCATCGCTTTCGTCAGCTTCGCTGATGGCATGCGTTACGCGCTGGTTGGTGACTTGGTTTGGCAGAAGGAAGGCATTGACCTGCCCGCCGAGCGGCCGTGGTTGCCGCGACGCCTGGTCGACGCCGACCCCGAAGCGGTGCGGCGGTTGATCGTGCATGTGCATCAGCTGCAAAAAGCGATGCCCAAACTGGTCGTCGTTCCGGCGCACGACAGCCGCGTCTGGGCGGGGCTGCCTCGTCTGCCGAACACAACCGATCCAGCCGGGCATCCGGCGGTCTTGCCGGTTGCGCCCGAATCAGCAAGCGAGCCGGACGCCAAGTAAAGCAGTAACGGCCGAACCCGCTGCTGCACTCAACTCATTTCCTGCGCTCGGCGCCAGCCGGTTGATATAGGCTGAGCATATTGCGATCCGGGTCGGCGAAGTCCAGCGATAACCCGCCGTCCGGACATGGGCTGACCGGCACAACAATCTCCACGCCCCTGGCCGCCAGCGCGTCAGCGTAGTCATCAATGCCGCCATCCACACTGAACACGATCACCGGGGAGTCGCCGACGCGCCCCGGTCTGGCAATGAAAACCAGCTCCATTTCGCCGACCTGTGCCAGTCCAAAGGGCCCATCATGACCGTCGAGCGCTTTCACCGGCAGACCCAGAGTGTCCCGGTAGAACGCAATCGTACGATCCAGTTTCGAAACGAAAAACACGATGGCGCCGACTTTGCAATCTTTGAGCATGAGCAGTCCTCCTGGTTGATTGTCTGTCAGTTGCCGGCGGGCACGGATTTGTGAGCATCGATTACGCGCGGGTCAGCGTGGAAGCTGGCGCGGGTTCGCACCACGATCAGGTGCCCGTCGGTGTCGTGCGTGCCCATTCCGGCGCGGCCACGCAGGGCCGACTTCAACGCGCGTCGCATCAGGCCGAACTGCAGCGCACCGGAGCGCTGTGCCGGGTGCTCGCTCAGCGCCGAGTATTGCGCCCGGCAGTTCGTAGGCAAATGCGCCAACGTTTTGCGGATGCTGGTAAGCCGTTGACGAAATGCCGCCGGCGTGACGCCAAGGATCCAGCGAATCTCATCGGCGTTCAAACCATGCAGCGCCAACGTCGCCACTCGGCGTGACGCCAGCGGAAGTTGCTTCAACAGTATCGCGGGCTGCAGCGAATCGCGACTCGTGATCGCCTCGGCACTGTCGGCATCTTCTTCGTTCACGATTTCTTCGCGACGCCGTCGGCGTACAGCGCTGCGTACGCTGAGCGCCGCCTGGCGACGCATCGTACCCGCGAGCCAGGCGGGATCCGAGCGACGCGCCTGCAATGCCGCGAGCAGCGTGTTCTGCACCAGGTCTTCAGCTTCTTCGGCCACGCGCGTCAGACGCCGCGCCTGCGCGCGAAGTGCCTGGTAGGTGTCGGTATTCATCTGCCGATTCTGCCACCGATCGTGGCTGCGCTGACAATGCGCGCATTGCTCAACGGGGGCGCGTAGCGGTTTCCAGCGCCTCGATATTGCCGATCGCCTGTTGCCGGCTGACGCCACACATC
>JANMSL010000489.1:0-8536 GCA_031389245.1 Lysobacterales bacterium
TTGGGCGCGTTGCCGCTGAACCCCAACGGCAAGCTCGACCGCAAGGCGTTGCCATCGCCGGATCAATCATCGGTGGCAAGCCGCGCTTACGCAGCACCGGTGGGCGAAGTGGAGCAGGCGATCGCACAGATCTGGCAGGAGCTGCTGGGCCTGGAGCGGGTTGGCCGCAACGACCACTTCTTCGAATTGGGTGGGCATTCGTTGCTGGTGATGCAACTGGTGATCCGTGTGCGCGACCAGTTCCACGTCGACGTTCCGCTGCGGGCTCTGTTTGAAAAGCCAGTGCTCTGGTTGCTTGCGCAAATGGTCATAGCCGCGCGGATCGAAGTGTTTTCAGACAGTGATGTCGCAGATGTTGAAAAAGAATTGGGCGATCTGTCCGAGAGTGAACTGCTTGCCATGCTGTCGAAGGAATCTGCTTATGAACGCTGACAAAAGTCAGACATTGGAACATCTGCGGCGCGCCGTAGCGCTTCAGCGCCTTCAGCAGCGCGATGGCACGCGTCATGAAAAAGCACGCAAACCACCGATCGCGCGCGCCGACCGCAGCGCGCCTCTGCCCTTGTCGTGGGCGCAGCTGCGGCTTTGGTTCCTGGATCAGCTCGATCATGCGGCAGGCGCTGCATACCACATGCCCGTGGCGTTGCGATTGTCCGGCCATCTTGATCAGTTGGCGCTGCAGGCGACCCTGAATCGAGTCGTCGCGCGCCACGAAAATCTGCGCACGACTTTTGGCAGTGGTGTCGATGGATCGCCGACGCAATTGATCGCCCCTTCGGATTGCGGTTTCAACCTGATCACAATCGATCTGCGCGACCTGGACGCGGTAACGCAGGACACGACCGTAGCGGCGCAGACCATCAGCGAAGCGCAGGCCGCATTCGACCTGGCGAGGGGTCCTCTGATTCGTGGCCGTCTGCTGCGACTGGCCGACGCCGAGCATTTGCTGTTGGTGACTCAGCACCACATCATCTCAGACGGTTGGTCGATTGGTGTGCTGGTGAAGGAGGTGAGCGCCTTGTACACAGCCTTCAGTCAACAGCTACCCGACCCGTTGCCTGAGCTGGCGATCCAGTACGCCGATTACGCGTTGTGGCAGCGGCAGTGGATGCAGGACGAGGTGCTGCAAGAACAGATTGCTTTCTGGCGGACGCAGTTGTCGGGAGCGCCAGCCTTGCTCGAACTGCCGGCCGACCGGTCGCGGCCGCTGACACCAAGTTACGCCGGCAACCGCGTCGACATTCGCTTGTCAGCCAAACTGACGGTGGCCTTGCGCGCGCTGTCACAGCGCCACGGTACGACTGTGTTCATGACCTTGCTCGCGGGCTGGTCGTTGCTGTTGTCGCGGCTTAGCGGACAGGATGACGTCGTGATCGGTACCGCAGTGGCGAACCGTCAGCGTTCGGAGTTCGAATCCTTGATCGGGTTCTTCGTCAATACTCTGGCGCTGCGTGTCAGCGTCACCGCCAATCAGACGGTCAGTGAGTTGCTGGCGCAGGTCAAGGCGACGACGCTGGATGCCTACGCGCACCAGGATCTGCCGTTCGAGCAGGTGGTGGAGGCTTTGCAGCCGACACGAACGCTGAGCTACAGCCCGATTTTCCAGACCGTACTGGCATTCAACAATACCCCTGGCGGTGGTGAACTGGCATTGCCAGGATTGTCCGTGGCTCGTGTAGGAACTCCGCGTCACTCAGCGCACTTTGATTTGGAGTTGTCGCTGTGGGAAGCAGGTGAGGCGTTGCACGGCAATCTCGGATACGCCACCGATCTGTTCGATCGGAGCACGGTGGAGCGCTTCGTCGAGTATTTTGTCGCGGTGCTGGACACCATGGTAATCGACGTTAAGCAACCGGTGAACCGGTTGCTGCTGTTGTCGGCGACTCAGCGGAAACAGCTATTGGTGGAGTTCAACGCGACGCAGAAGCCGTATCCGCAGGATCGACTCGTCCATGCATGGTTCGAGGAACAGGTGCAACGCAATCCGAATGCCGCAGCGCTGGTGTTTGATGGACAGATGCTGAGTTATTGCGAATTGAACCGACGCGCGAACCAGACCGCACATCGTCTGTTGGCGCTGGGGTTGAAACCCGACGATCGCGTAGCGATCTGCGCCGAGCGAAGTCTGGAACTGGTGATCGGCGTGTTGGGTGTGCTTAAGGCGGGCGGTGGCTACGTGCCGTTGGATCCGCTCTATCCGGACGATCGTCTCGGATACATGCTGGCCGATAGCGCTCCGGTTGCGTTGCTCACCCAGTCGGCGTTGCAGGGCAAGGCGGCGCTGCTGGCGTCTGCACAGGTGCCCGTGCTGGTGCTGGACGATGGTTCGCTGTCATCGCAGCCGACGCATGATCCCGTCCTGGCGGGCCTGACATCGCGGCACCTGGCCTACGTGATTTATACCTCGGGTTCGACCGGTCAGCCCAAAGGCGTAATGGTTGAGCATCGAAGTGTGTCCAATCTGGCCACGGCACAGATTGATCTATTCGCTGTTCGCCCAGAAAGTCAGGTGCTGCAATTTGCGTCATTTAGCTTCGACGCCAGCATTTTTGAAGTTGTCATGACGTTGTGTGTTGGCGCCTGTTTGCATCTCGCCCGGCGTGAAGCGTTGCTTCCTGGCGAGCCCTTGCTGAACACGTTGCGCCAGGGTCGGATTACCCATGTCACCTTGCCGCCGTCCGCCTTGATGGCCTTTGCCGACGCGGATATCCGTGACGCGGAAGTGACCCTGATCGTCGCTGGCGAAGCGCTTCCGCCGCAACTGGCAAGCAAATGGGCACGCAGGAATCGCTTGTTCAATGCCTACGGCCCAACCGAGACCACCGTCTGCGCAACTACCCACTTGTGCGGGCCGGATCAAACACACCGCGTACCGATCGGTCGACCGATTGCGAACACGCTGATCTACATTCTGGATCGTTGCCAGCAACCCGTTCCGCTCGGAGTGGCCGGTGAGATATTCATTGGTGGCGTCGGCGTAGCGCGCGGGTATCTCAATCGCCCTGAACTGACTTCGGAGCGATTCCTGTCCGACCCTTTCACGGCTGAGCCAGACGCGCGGATGTACAGGACCGGCGATTTGGGGCGCTGGTTGCCAGATGGTGAGGTCGAGTATTTGGGGCGCAACGATTTCCAGGTGAAGATCCGTGGATTCCGGATCGAACTTGGCGAGATCGAGACCAAGTTGAGCGCCTGTGAAGGTGTGCGCGAAGCGGTGGTAATCGCGCGCGAAGACGTCGCCGGCGACAGGCGGCTGGTGGCGTATGTCGTGCCGCACGAAGGAACAGAACTGTCATTGGCGCAGTTGCGTGAATCGTTGTCGCACGCATTGGCCGAGCACATGATTCCCAACGCGTTTGTGATTTTGCAATCGCTACCGTTGACGCTCAACGGAAAACTGGACCGCAAGGCCTTGCCAGCGCCAGATCATTCGGCCGTGCTCAGCCGTAAATACGAAGCGCCGGTAGGCGAGGTTGAGCAGAGTATTGCCACGACCTGGCAAGAGTTGCTGGGTCTGCAGCAGGTGGGTCGTCACGACCATTTCTTCGAGTTGGGCGGGCATTCGCTGATGGTAGTCAGCCTGATCGAACGTCTGCGCCGACATGGACTGCATGCCGATGTACGCATGGTGTTTGCCGCGCCAACGCTCAGTGCCTTGGCTGAGCGATTGGGCGCTGACCCGGTTGCGGATGCTGTGGATGTCGCAGCAAATCTGATCACCTTGGAAACCACGGCGATCACGCCCGAGCTGTTGCCGTTGGTGAAATTGACCGCAGAGGCGATCGATACGATCGTGACCAACGTGCCGGGAGGGGTGTCGAACGTACAGGACATCTATCCGCTGGCACCGCTGCAGGAAGGTATATTGTTCCATCACCTGCTGGAAGCCGAGAGCGGGGGCGACACCTACCTGATGCGCTCGGTGGTCGCGTTCGACAGCCGTGAACGGATGGATGGATTCCTGCTTGCCTTGCAGTCGGTGATCGACCGCCACGATATCCTGCGTACCTCACTGCATTGGCAAGGGCTGTCGCAACCGGTGCAAGTGGTGCATCGCCGAGCGCAACTGCCGGTGCATGTGCTGACGCTATCGCCGGACGCGGCGGCATTGCCGCAATTGTTGGCGCGCACCGATCCACGTCGTATGCGGCTCGACCTGCAGCAAGCGCCGATCCTGGCAGCCTATGCCGCCAACGACACCCAGTCCAACGAATGGTTGTTGGCGCTGTCACGGCATCACGTGGTGTGCGATCACATCACCATGGATCTGATTCTGGCGGAGATTCAAATACTGTTGCAGGGACAGCACGATCGCTTGCCAACGCCAATGCCTTATCGCGACTTCATCGCGCGAACACATGCGACTCCTGACGCGGAGCACGAAGCGTATTTCCGGCAGCAACTGGGCGACGTGGACCAGCCGACGGCACCGTTTGGGGTGCTCAACGTGCAAGGCGATGGCAAGCAGGTGGAAGAGTCACGCATCATGCTCGGTGACCTGTTGGCGCAGCGCATTCGCGAATGTGCGCGCCAGTGCGGCGTGGCTCCTGCGGTACTGTTCCACGTCGCCTGGGCGCAGGTACTGGCGCAGTGCAGCGGTCGGAACGACGTGGTATTTGGCACAGTGTTGTCTGGCCGACTGCAGGGATCGGAGGGCGCCGAGCGCGTCGTCGGCATGTTCATCAACACTTTGCCGATCCGCATTCCTTTGGCGCAGCTGAGCGTCGCGGAAGCAGTGCGCGACACCTACCGTCGCTTGAGCGATCTGTTGGCACATGAGCAAGCGTCCTTGTCCTTGGCGCAGCGCTGCAGTGCGATCCCGCCGCCGTTGCCGTTGTTCACCTCGCTGCTCAATTATCGGCACAGCCGTGAAGCGACGCCAGACCAGCAGTCAGAATCAGCGCAGGTGTGGGCGGGCGTGCGGCAGATCGGCGGTGAGGAGCGCACCAACTACCCGGTGACCATGTCGGTCGATGATTTGGGGCGGGGCTTTGGCATTGCCGCGTTGGCCGTGTCGGAAATCAACGGTCTGCGACTGTTGCGCTATCTGGAAGCAAGCATGCAAGCGTTGGTCGACGCGCTCGCTGACAATCCGCAGCAAGCGCTGCTGCGCTTGAACGTGCTTCCCGCTGCAGAGCGCCAACAGGTGCTGAGCGGTTTCAACATGGCGCGGACAACATATCCGGTTGATCAGTCGATTCATGCGCTGTTCGAAGAGCAGGCGCGGCGGCATCCCGATGCGATCGCACTCGTGTTCGAAGATCAGTCGCTCACTTATGCGCAGTTGAATCAACGCGCGAACCAGGTGGCGCATCGCCTGCTCGCGCTGGGCGTGAAACCGGACGACCGCGTGGCGATCTGCGTTGCGCGCAGTCTGGAACTGGTGATCGGCGTCTTGGGAATTTTGAAATCGGGCGGCGGCTACGTGCCGCTCGACCCGGTGTATCCAGCGGATCGTCTCGCCTACATGTTGGCCGACAGTTCACCGATCGCGATGCTCACTCAAAGCGCTTTGTGCCATGAGCTGGCGATGCTGGAGGGCGCGGAACTGCCAGTGATTCTGTTGGACGATGCTGCTCTTTCGTCGCAAGCCACGCACAATCCCGATCCGGCGCTTTTGGGACTGAGTTCGAATCACCTCGCCTACGTAATCTACACCTCTGGGTCGACCGGGCAGCCCAAGGGCGTGATGGTCGAACACGGCCACGTAACGCGACTGTTCGCAGCGACCCAGGACTGGTTCGCTTTCGATCAGAGCGACGTGTGGACGCTATTCCACTCGTTCGCGTTTGATTTTTCGGTATGGGAGATATGGGGCGCATTGCTCTACGGCGGTCGTCTGGTCGTGGTGCCGGAACTGTGCGCGCGCACGCCGCCGGATTTCTATGCGCTGTTGACTCGTGAGGGGGTCACCGTACTGAATCAGACGCCGAGTGCGTTCCGCTCGCTGATCGTCGCGCAGAGCCAGAGCGCGACACCGCATTCATTGCGCACCGTGATCTTTGGTGGTGAGGCGCTAGAGCTGCACATGCTGGCACCGTGGATCGAACGCAACGATGCCGAGCGGACGCAGCTGATCAATATGTACGGCATCACGGAGATCACCGTGCATGCGACCTACCGGCGCATTACTGCGGCGGATATGACTGCGCCCCGCGGTAGTTTGATTGGCAGGGCGTTGCCGGATCTGCAGCTTTACGTGCTGGGCGATGATCGCGAACCGTTGCCGATCGGGGTCACCGGCGAGTTGTACGTCGGCGGCTGTGGAGTGGCGCGTGGTTACTTGAATCGCGCCCAGCTGACGAGCGAGCGGTTCATCGCCGATCCATTCAGTGGGCTGGCCGGGGCGCGTTTGTACAAGACCGGCGATCTTGCGCGTTGGTTGTCGGACGGCTCGCTGGAATATCTGGGACGCAATGATTTCCAGGTGAAGATTCGTGGATTCCGCATTGAGCTGGGCGAGATCGAAGCGAAGTTGTCGGCGTGCGCGGGCGTGCGCGAGGCGGTGGTAATCGCGCGCGAAGATACTCCGGGCGACAAACGACTGGTGGCGTACGTCGTCGGTCATGACGGCGTTGAGCTCGCGGCGGCGGAACTGCGCGCGTCGCTTTCGCGCGGTTTGGCGGAGTACATGATCCCCAGCGCTTTCGTGAATCTGGCGGAACTGCCGCTGACACCCAATGGCAAGCTTGATCGCAAGGCACTACCGGCGCCAGATCAGGCTGCGGTCGCCAGTCGTGTGTACGTGGCACCGGTAGGCGAAGTCGAGACCGCCATCGCTGCGATCTGGCAGGAGTTGCTCGGACTGGAGCAGGTGGGGCGACATGACCACTTCTTTGAGCTGGGCGGCCATTCGCTGTTGGTGATCAGCCTGATCGAGCGATTGCGTCAACGTGGACTGAGCCTGGACGTGCGCACAGTTTTCACCGCACCGACACTGAGTGAACTGGCCACGCATATGATCACTGATCAGGGCGCAGCATCTGCGGACATCCCGGCCAATCTGATCACGGTGCAGACCACCGCACTTACGCCAGAGCTGCTGCCTTTGGTGCATTTGAAGCAGGCAGAAATCGACGCAATTGCAGCCAGCGTGCCAGGCGGTGTACCCAACATCCAGGACATCTATCCACTGGCGCCGCTGCAAGAAGGTATCCTGTTCCATCATTTGCTGGAAGGCGAAAGCGGCGGCGATACCTACTTGCTGCGTTCAGTAGTGGCGTTTGACAGTCGCCAGCGGTTGGATGGGTTTCTGATTGCCTTGCAGGCGGTGATCGATCGTCACGACATCCTGCGCAGCGCAATGCATTGGCAGGGGCTTTCTCAGCCAGTGCAGGTGGTGCACCGCCGTGCACCATTGCCGATTCATGAACTGACACTTTCACCGGATGAGGCAACCCTAGCGCAATTGCTCACGCGCACTGATCCGCGTCGGGTACGGCTGGACTTGCAACGCGCACCGCTCCTGGCGGCGTACATTTCATACGATGCCCAGACCGGCGAGTGGCTGTTGGCGCTGCTTAATCATCACATCGTGGAGGACAACTATTCCAAACAGCTGATGCTCAGGGAGGCGGGCATGTTGCTGCAGGGCCTGGGTGATCAACTGCCCGCGCCGATGCCGTATCGCAATTTCATCGCGCGCACGCACGCGGTGCCGGAAACGCAGCACGAGATCTACTTCCGCGGGCAATTAGGTGATGTGGACGAACCAACAGCGCCGTTCGGTGTGCTCAACGTGCAAATGGACGGTGGGCAAGCGAACGAGACCCGTGTCCGCCTCGATGATGCACTGGCGCGGCGCATTCGCGACTGTGCGCGCCGACACGCGGTGACACCGTCGGTGCTGTTCCACGTCGCCTGGGCACAGGTGTTGGCGCAGTGCAGCGGTCGCGATGATGTGGTATTCGGCACCGTGCTGTCCGGACGTTTGCAGGGATCGGAGGGCGCCGACCAGGTGGTGGGCATGTTCATCAACACGCTTCCGATTCGAATTCCGTTGGCGCAGGTCAGTGTGGTTGAAGCGGTGCGCGACACCTATCGTCGCTTGAGTGATCTGCTGGCGCACGAGCAGGCGTCTTTGACGGTGGCGCAGAGATGCAGTGCGATCGCACCGCCGTTGCCACTGTTTACCGCGTTGCTCAATTACCGCAATCGCCGAGAGGCAAGCAACGCGGACGATGCGCTGGCGGCGGAGTTGATCTGGGAAGGCGTGCGGCCGTTGAGTGGTGACACGCGCAACAATTATCCGTTGACGATGTCGGTGGAGGATCGTGGGCAGGAATTCGGATTGACCCTGATGTCCGTACCCGGCATCGATGGTCCACGGGTCGCGAGCTATCTGGAAACCGCAATGGAGGCGCTGTCGCAGGCGCTGGAAACCGATGCAACCCGTCCGCTGCGCAGTCTGTCGGTGTTGCCCGCAACCGAACGCGATCAGGTGTTGTACGGGTTCAACGCGACTGCGACGGAGGCGGTGCACGATCAACTGATCCATCAACTGTTCGAAGCGCAGGTGCTGGCGCAGCCGCAGGCC
>JANMSL010000533.1:0-6668 GCA_031389245.1 Lysobacterales bacterium
GACGAGTCAAACCACTTGAATCCGGTTGCGCATGGGTCAAAACCCATCAAGCTATGACCTTTGCGCATTACGCGCTGCGCGATGCTGGCTTCATTTTGATCCAACTCATGACGTTTGGATTCATCGGCGCTCCAACGAAGACTCCGTTGACGCCGAAGCCTGAAACCCTCCCGCATCGCGGGAAACGGCCAGACCATTCCAGCCATGGATGACCGGCTCGGAGTGGTCGTGGTGGTATCCAAGCAGGCTCAACGACGCGGTCCCCAGCAATAGGCCACGTCCTTCGATGGGGGCAAGTCCGATCCAGCGCGCGGCCAGAACGCGAAGGATTTCGCGATGCGCGAAGACGAGCACATTGCCGCCCTTGGTGCGAATGCAATCAGTCACTCGGTCCGCCCGCGCGCCAATAGCATCGATTGTTTCGCCGCCGGGGCAGCCATCGCGAAAGAGATTCCAGCCGGGGCGTTCGGATTGGATGTCAACGGTGCGCCTGCCTTCGTAGTCGCCATGGTCCCATTCCATCAGATCATCGTTGACCTCGATTCGCGTGTCGCGCAACGCGAGCTCGGCGGTACGGCGTGCACGCACCAGCGGACTTGAAAGAATATGATCAATGTGCAGTCCAGCGAGCCGCGTGCCCAATTCCCGTGCTTCGCGCTCACCTTGCTCGTTCAATGCAAGATCGGTGCGGCCGGTGTGCTGTGCGGTCTGCGTCCAGGCCGTAGCGCCGTGGCGCACGAGGTAAACCATCGGTAGGGCGTCGCTCATTGGGTCGCACTCATTGCGACGCGTTTTGCGCCCCAGTGCCAGTTGCGAATTTCCGGCATATCCTCGCCGCGGCGCTCGATGTAGTGCTTGTGTTCGATAAGTTTGTCCTTTAGCAGTTGTGCCACGGAGCTTGCGCGCGCTGCGAGGCCATCGACGCGGTCAATTACATCGTTGGCCAGATGGAAGCGATCGATGCGGTTGAGCACACACATGTCGAACGGTGTGGTTGTGGTGCCTTCTTCGTTGTAGCCGCGGACATGAAGATTGACGTGGTTGGTACGGCGATAGGTGAGTCGGTGGATGAGCGAAGGGTAGCCGTGATATGCAAAGATGATCGGTTTGTCGCGGGTGAACAGGGTGTCGAAATTCGCGTCGCTGAGCCCATGAGGATGCTCGCGATCTGGCTGCAGCGTCATCAGATCGACCACATTGACGACGCGTATCTTCAGTTCGGGCAGATGCTCGCGCAGCAGGTCCACCGCGGCTAGCGTTTCGAGTGTGGGTACATCACCGGCGCAGGCCATCACCACGTCGGGCTCGCCGCCTTGGTCACTGCTGGCCCATTGCCAGATGCCCAAGCCTGCGGCGCAATGCTTGACCGCCGCGTCCATGTCCAGCCACTGCAATGCTGGCTGCTTGCCGGCAACGATGACGTTGACGTAATGCCGGCTGCGCAGGCAATGATCGGTTACCGACAGCAGCGTGTTGGCATCGGGCGGTAGATAAACGCGTACCACGTCGGCTTTCTTGTTGACGACGTGATCAATGAACCCCGGGTCCTGATGACTGAATCCATTGTGGTCCTGCCGCCAGACATGGGAGGTGAGCAGATAGTTGAGCGAGGCGATCGGCCGCCGCCAAGGGATACCGCGGGTCACCTTGAGCCACTTCGCGTGTTGATTGAACATCGAATCCACAATGTGCACAAACGCTTCATAGCATGAGAAGAACCCGTGACGACCGGTGAGCAGATAGCCTTCGAGCCAACCCTGGCACAGGTGTTCGCTCAATACTTCCATGACGCGGCCCTGCGGCGAAAGCTGCGTGTCGGAGGGTTCGAGATCGTCGGTGAATACACGGTCGGTAACTTCGAATACCGCGCCCAACCGGTTGGACTCGGTTTCATCGGGCCCAAAGATTCTGAAATTGCGCCGTGCCATGTTGCGTTTCATCACATCGCGCAGGAATGTGCCGGTGACGCGCGTCGCTTCGCCCATCGCAATACCTGGGCTGGTTACCTTCACGGCGTAGTCTCGAAAGTCGGGCATATGCAAGTCCTGCAACAGCGCGCCACCATTGGCATGCGGATTGGCGCCCATGCGGCGCTCTCCCTTGGGCGCGAGTTCGGCGAGTTCGGCGATGAGCGTTCCATTCACGTCGAAAAGCTCTTCCGCTCGATAGCTCTTCAGCCAATGTTCTAGCAACTTCAAGTGTTCTGGTTCGCCAGCCAGATTCGCCAGCGGCACCTGATGCGATCGCCATGAGCCTTCAGTCTGCAGCCCATCCACGCACTTGGGTCCGGTCCAGCCTTTTGGCGTGCGTAGCACAATCATCGGCCAAATCGGCCGGGTGTGATCGCCGCTGGCGCGCGCATGCGATTGAATGCTGCGAATGCGCGCCATCACACGATCCAGAGTGGCCGCCATGATTTGATGCACTTCGTCTTGATCGTCACCCTCGACGAAATGAGGCTCGTATCCGTAGCCGCGAAAAAGCTGATCGAGCTCTTCGTGACTCACGCGAGCCAGCACGGTCGGACTGGCGATCTTGTAGCCGTTCAAGTGCAGGATCGGCAGCACTGCGCCATCAAGTGCGGGGTTCAAAAACTTGTTCGAATGCCAGCTCGTTGCCAGCGGTCCGGTTTCGTCTTCGCCGTCGCCGACGACACAGGCGACAATCAGGTCCGGGTTATCGAATGCCGCGCCGTAGGCGTGCATCAGCGAGTAGCCGAGCTCGCCACCCTCATGTATTGAGCCCGGCACTTCCGGAGAAACGTGGCTGGGAACTCCACCCGGAAAGGAGAACTGCTTGAACAACCGCTGCATGCCGGTGGCGTCCTGCGAGATCTTTGGATAGACCTCGCTGTAGGTGCCCTCGAGATAGGTATTGGCCACCAACCCTGGACCGCCGTGACCAGGACCGGTCACGTACAGCATCTGCACATCATCACGCTTGATGATGCGATTCAAATGTACGTAGATGAAATTGAGCCCCGGCGTCGTTCCCCAGTGCCCGAGCAGGCGCGGCTTGACGTGTTCGATCGACAGCGGCACTTTGAGCAGCGCGTTGTCGAGAAGATAGATCTGACCGACAGACAGATAGTTTGCGGCACGCCAATAGGCATTCATCCTGGCGAGCAGTTCGGGAGCAAGTGCGTCGGTCATGGGTATTTTCCGTCAAGTGCAGATGGGGCGACCCACGCATGGGTTGCGCGGTCGATGAGTAGTTTGCGCGATACGGATTGAAGATCGAGGTGGGCTGCACGGTTGTTGCTGGCGATAGAGATACTCAAAGCCAGCCGCCGCGAAACCTTGCCCGCCGCAGGCCGTTGACGATGGCCGGGCAGCCGCGCATCAATCGCCACACCAGATCGCTTCGATAGTTTTCGATCATCAACACGATCGGCCCCTGATTGAGTCCGAAATGCCACGGCGATACCCACCAGCCATAGGGGTTGCCAGGCGTTCCTGGATGCGAGGGGTTGAACGATGCCTTGAAACCGTAGCGGTTGAATTGGGTCAACTGCGCCTTGTAGATGCAGTAGTCCAGTGTTGGCAGGACTATTTCAGGTGCGAAGGGCAGGGATGCTGCTACGGCCCAGGGGGCAAGCGTGCCGTCGTCGGGGCCGTTGGGAACGCTGCGTGCAACGTAGTCGAAGAATTGGCGCGTGATGCCGTTGACCTCGAGGGTCTCCGGTCCGGGCCCTTCACTGGCAGTTATGCCCCAACAATGGCTGCCGTAGCCCTCGAACTTGCGCGGGTTTTCGATGGCGTACTGTTGTTGGGCATAGGTCGCGCGTCGGCTGTTCTCGAAATAGTCGATGCCCTTGTCGCGCATGAAGTCATCCTGGATGCCGCGAAAGTCAATCCAGACATGCGAGAGCTGATGGATGAAGAGCGACCCTGCGTACAAATAGTCCTGTCCGCAGCAATGCGCCCATTTGTAGGAGGAGGACCACGCCGTGTAGCTATTTTCCGGCAGCGGATAGGTCGGCGAACCCAATCCCAGAACGTACAGCAGCAACGCCTCGTCATAGCCTTCCCAACGGTATGGGAGGAATCCGCTTTCCGGCGTCCAGCCGTGTGTGACGGTTGCGCCCTGATCTTGTGCCCATTGCCAATTGGCGCGGCGATAGAGCGCGTCGGCCAGTTCGCGGATTTCGCGTTCATCGGCGGTGCCGGCGTCGAAGTACATGGCCGCGGTCAAGGCGCCAGCCAACAGGAAAGCGCTATCCACGGTGGACAATTCGCATTGCCATGCGCGCCTGCCCGTCTGCATATCCAGAAAATGGTAATAGAACCCCTGATAGCCGGTGGCGTCTGGCTCGGGGCCTTGCGGGCTGTTCCAGAAAAAGCGCAATGTCGCCAGGGTTCGCGCCACCGCCGCATCACGTGTCATGCAACCGCGCTCGACCCCCACTGGGTAGCAGGCCAATGCAAGTCCGGTCGCAGCAATGCTCGCGGGCCAATTCTCGGCGGTCTTGTCGATCACCAGACCGTTGGCCGGATTGGTCTCATTCAAAAAGTAGTTGAATGTCTCGCATTGCAGCTTGTGCAGAAGTGCCTCGACAGTCAGCTTCTGACCGGGAATATTTCTGTCAGATGGGCAGTTGCCGTTAGGCGTCGTCGTGGTCGGTGTCATCTTGGCGCAGCCAATCGCGCTGCGACATCCATCGGAACGCCGATAGCCGAATGCCCGAAGTCGAAAGGGTTCGCGTCATGCAGGATTTGTGCAGAAGCGTTCATGGTGGCGCGTCCGCTAAAAACGTTGTGGATGCAGGATTGAATGCCCCGTGTTGATCAAACATCTTCCGAGCGAGCCTTCGATAAATGCCCACCATCACCGGTGGTAGGATCAACCACTGCACCAACGGGGAAAGCCCAATGCCGTGAATCAACGGCATGCTGCCGGTGTATGCCCAGTTTCCGACGCTGTAAACGTTGTACCACTCGCTCCATGCGGTATAGGCCATTGCGCCGCTCACGACGATGGCGGTGCCTGCCACTGCGCGCGAGCTTGGCCACTGGGTCTGCCACAGCAGAATGCTGGCAAGCACGAACATCGCGAGCGCGATCAGGACATCGCCCAGTGCGCAGTGCAGCAGCGACCATGCCACGGTCTTGGCGTCCGCGGCAGCCCATAGGGTGTAGAGCCTGACGTGCGCTGTTTCCCAGATGAGATTCAAAACGAAGGCGAGCGCTGACCAAAGTCCAAGCTGCGCGAACAAATCGCTTGTCGTTTTGGTGCGCGTGGTGGCTGAAGTCGCGGCCTTTGCGCTGTTCATGCCGTGGCCGCCGCGACCGGCGTGTCGCCCGCTGGCGCGGGTACTGGCGGCGCTTGGTTGACGCCCTCAAGTTTGGTGCGTTTGAGCATCAGCGCATTGATCGCCACCACTAACGTGCTGCCGGACATCGACAAGGCGGCGACTTCAGGACTCAGCACAAACGGATAAAACACGCCGGCGGCAAGTGGGAACGCAATCGTGTTGTAGCCCACCGCCCACCACAGGTTCTGGTGCATCTTGCGCAGGGTGGCACGGGACAGCTCGATGGCAGCGACTATGTCATAGGGATCGCTTTTCATCAGCACAACATCAGCGCTTTCCATCGCTACGTCGGTGCCTGCGCCGATGGCAAATCCGACGTCGGCCTGGGTCAGTGCAGGTGCATCGTTGACACCATCGCCGACCATGCCAACGCGCTTGCCCGTGGCCTGCAGCTCCTTCACCTTTTCGGCCTTCTGGCCGGGCAGTACCTCGGCCATCACGCTGTCGATGCCAAGGTCTGCGGCGATACGCTTTGCCGTGGCGGCGTTGTCTCCGGTCAGCATCACCACTTCAATTTTTCGTTCGCGCAGCGCGGTAATCGCTGCTTTGGACGTCGGTCTGATCGCATCGGCAATGGCGATCAGGCCAATCACGTTGCCCGCCAGAGCCACATGGACGACCGTGCGTCCGTCCGCCTGCAGCCGCTCGGCTTCTGCTTGCAATGAACCGAGCGTCAGCATTTGCGTGTCCATCAGCAACCGGTTGCCCAGAAACACGATTCCGCCGGCAGTCTCGGCGCGTGCGCCCATGCCGTCGAGACTTTCAAAACCCGTCGGCGCCGTGACTGTGAGATGGGCAGAGCGGCGCAGGATGGCCTGGGCGAGCGGGTGGTCGGAGCCCTGCTCGACGGCAGCGGCGGCGGTCAGCAATGCATCCTCAGTCACGCCATCCGCCAGCGCCATCTCCACAACCTCGGGTTGGCCGATAGTGAGCGTGCCCGTCTTGTCGAAGATGATGACGTCCAGCTTGGTCGCATCTTCCAGTGCCGAAGCGTTCTTGAACAGAATGCCGTTCATGGCGCCCAAGCCGGTGCTCACCATGATCGCCATCGGTGTCGCCAGTCCCAAGGCATCCGGGCAGGCAATCACGAAGACCGTGATGGTCATGGTCACCGCGAACAGCAGCGGCTGTCCGATCCACCAGAACCACACCGCGAAGGTCGTAAGACCAATGACGATCGCCGCGATCACCAGCCAATGCGCAGCCTTGTCCGCCAGGAGTTGCGCCGGTGCCTTCGAGTTCTGCGCCTCCCGCACCAGTTTTACGATCTGCGCCAGCGCCGAGTCGGCGCCGACCTTCGTCGCCCTGTAGTTGAAGCTGCCGCTCTTGTTGATCGTCGCACCGATCACCGTGG
>JANMSL010000545.1:0-6270 GCA_031389245.1 Lysobacterales bacterium
TTCACTGACCCCTGTTTCCGAAATGGTTCACTGACCCCTGTTTCGACCCTGTTTCCCGCTGTTTCCTGCAGCGGGTTTCAACAGCGCCACAATCGATCTTCTTCAACCTCGGCGCCGCTGCAACTCGGGTGCCGACGATGAGCAGTCATTCGCTCGCTGTCCTGTCGATCATGATGCTCTCAGCAGCGGCGCTCTATTTTCGGGTTTCGAAACAGGTGAAGCAGGGGTCACACTGACCCCGGTTTTCTGAGCCCGGTTTTCTGCAGATGTGCCGGCTACGCTGCAGCCGATGATCGCCTGTCGGGTTTGCTGAGGGATTCCGTTTCCCTAAGTACGGATACCTCAAGGAAGACGACAAATGGGCGACACGATGCGTACGACACCTCAGGTGATTTCCGCTGCGCACTGTTGCCCGAGTTCAGCATCCGCCCAACGCGCGGCGAGCAGGGCTGAAGCTCAGGTGTGCCGGAGCAAAACGTAACGATTGTTCGGCTGCGTTAATGCCTATCAGACCAACCGGCACCTACAACAGGTTCGTAGCTGACGCGGCGAGCAACAGCTATTGAGGATCGGAACCCAGCAGGAGAGAAGATCAACCATGGCAGGTTTGCATTCGGTGCCATGGCGCGTAGCAGTAAGCCCCAGTGCGTGTTCGACAACCCTTTCCGAAAACCAGGAGCGAGACCGATGAAAACAATGATTTTCCCGACGGTGGCGATGTTCGTCATTGCGCTTTCCGTCGATGCCGCGCCGCCCGGCCCACCCGCACCAAAGCAACTGCCGGTGCCGCCTTCAGTCATTCTGGCGACGATCCCGGATTCGACCGGCGAGATACAGTTCGAGCAATTTGCCGACGGCACCGTGGTTATGACCGAACGAAGCATGCAAGCTGAATCCAGATTGGATGCGCTCGGCCAACTGGCCAAGTCCCAGGGGATGCATCTGTGTCCGGCCCAGGTATTCGGCATGCTCAGCACGGCGCCTATTCCAGAGGCGTTGTTCGCACGCTGCGCCGATCGGAAGCGCGCGCGCGCGGACCTGGACAAGTTGCGCATCAGCGCAAAGTACTTCTACTACTTCCCCATCGACATTGTTTCACGCCCTCTCCTGTGCAGGGGCCTGGCCGACGAAGCCACCACGTTTCGCACCGTTGAATGCGATGCCGAGGAGAGCGATTTGTATGCCGATTCGAATTTCGATGAGGACAACGTTTTCTGGTGTGCCAACAACTTGCGCACCAGCAGCGATCGGATCATGTCGCAGATGTTGGATGACGAAGGCGAAGTGGTGTCCACGCGCATGGTGTCGTGCGGTGGCAAAACGCGATTCAGATTCTACAAACGCGACAGCACCGACGATGCCTGGAGTCTGTATCGTGACTATGACATCGGCGCCAACGAATACTTCACGCTGTATGGGCTCGACAACGACGACTTCGGCGACGTGGACTTCCGCCTTCGCATGAACAGCGATCGCGGTGCTGGGCACCGCAACACCGGCTATTTCATCGACGACTGAGCGGTGGAGCGTCGGGACGCATGGAAGCAGGGGTCAGAGACGAATGGCGCTTACTTAAGCCAAAAATGTAGGTGCGGGGCCTGACCCGCATCTACAGCAGCGGGAGCGAGCTTAAATAAGCGCCATTCGGGTCAGAGACCTATTCCCTCCCCACTCCAACACCACCCGCCTTTCGCGGCCGACCCGACACACCTATGCCCGCGCGGCGTCCCAACTGGAAAACAGGGGTCAGCAACCCAATTTTCGGGTGCCCCGACTTCAACAACAGCGCGCTCCTGACGCGCAGAAGCCGCAGCGAAAGTAATGCTCAGCACCAACCAAAATGAACCTGCTCGACAAATGCTGAGGTGCAACTCAATATTTGTTCTCTCCGGTTTTCCAGAAGGACTCTAATTCGCCGGTTGCAGCACCATGATGTCGGCATCCCGATGCGCTACCACGGTGGCATACACGGCATCGGATGCGTAGGCGAAACGCGCGCCCGAGGGAACCGAAACGCCGCGAAGATCCAAATCCCGCACCAGGGCAGGCGCGCCGCCTACACTGCTCAATGCATAGATGCCATTGTGTGCAATGCCGGGCCGCGCAGGTGTCAGCAGCGCGAGAACCTCATCGCCGCGAACGGCCCAACTGCCGCGGCTCGCCCACATGATGCTGTCGCTGACGACTTCGCACGGCGCATCACGACCCTGCGCCGCCACGCGCTGCAGGGAACGATAGTTCTGCGACAGGAAATACACCCAGTGTTCGTCGATTCCCACCGGCGCCCGCCCGGCGCAGGAAGACAGGCGGACTTCGTCGAACAACTGCATGCGGTCTTCGCTGGTGCGGGCACGATAGAGGTAGGGAACTCGCGCGGCGTCATAGCGCACATAGAGCCAGTTATTCGGGCTGCGGTCGAAGCGCATATCGGTCAGGCCGCCATCGAGAAAGCTCGGCTCGCTCACCTTCCCCGTCGCCAAATCCAGCAGCACGAAGCTGAGCTGTTGCGGACTGCGCAGGCCGAATGCCAGTTCACTGCCATCGGGACTAAAAGACAGATCGAAGGGAGCCGCATCGGCCAGGTGCGTGAGCTGCACGCTGCTGCCGTCGTCGAGTTGGCCGAGGTAGATCTGTGCCTTGCCGGTACGATCCGATACGAACGCGAGCTGCCGGGCATCCGGATGCAGCGCGGGCTCCCATTCCGCGCCGGCGGAAGCAAAAACACGCCGGTCATCGCTGCTGCCATCGAGCGCAATGCGTTCGATACGCTTGGGTTCGCGCGTTTGTTGAAAGACCACGACATCGGCCCGGCGCGCTGCATCGGGAAACTGTCCCCGCAGGCCCGACATCGGTTCAATGCGGCCGGATTGAGTGTCCAGCCGCCACAGCATCATCGGCCCGGTGGCATCACTGGCGATCACGGCATGGCGGCTGTCCTGCAACCAGGTCATGCCATGCACGACACCATAGAAATCGCCCAGGGATCGCGTCTCCCAAGTCTTCATATCAACCAGCCGCAGCCGGCCCCAGGGCGCCGCGCCGGCGCGAATCAAGAGATGCCGCGCGTCCGGCGAGAATCGTCCTTCGACGTCTGGCGTGACTGGAGCGGCGCCGTAGGCAAAGTCGCTGCGCTGTCCGCTGCCGACGTCCAACCGCTCGAAACTGCGCTTGTTGTCTGCTCCGGTCACGCCCACCCGCGGCAGCAGCAACGCGCGTCCATCAGGAAAAAACTCGAGTCCCGCTGCGAAACCTACCGCACAGCTCGACAGCGGGCGCGGCGCACCTCCGAGCAGGTCCTGAATTTCTATGCGGCAGGACTGCGGTGTGATCCGTTGGAAAGCGACTGCGCTGCCATCCGGGGAGAATTTCGGCATCACCGGTTCGCCCTGTTCGTTCGCCGTGACCAGGGCGCGCACGACCAGGCCATCGATGGAGCGCAAAACCAGGTGGGATCGGTCCGAATCGGCATCCTGCTCGCTCACCACCACCCAGCGACCATCAGGGGAGACTGTGGCGGATACCTCATCAACCGCGTCACCACTCAGTGGGTGAATATCCAGCGCACTGTCGGCGCTGATCCAGCTTGCGTTGGCGGGCGCAGAGGACTGCACCCTATTCGTCTCGGTTCGCAATCGCAGGAAAATCGTCGCGGCGATCCCTATTGCGATGGCCGTCACCGCCCCCTTGATCAGCCGGCTCAGCAACCGCCGCTGCGGATGCGCGTGCACTTCGAGCGTTTGCGATGGCGGAATCGGCGTCGCCATTGCCGCGTTCGCATCGGCTGCGGTTGCCGGGCGCGCTCCATCGTCCCAATGCCAGGCACACTTGAGGCGATAGCCCACGCGCGGCAGGTTCTCGATCACCGTAGAACCGCAGGCGTCGGCCAACTCCCGCCGCAGCTCATGCATCGCCTTGGTAATGACGTCATCGGTTCGAAACTGACCGGGCCATACCAACTCGATCAGTCGCTCGCGATGCACCGGGGCATCGCCGTGCGCTAACAGCACACGCAGTACGCCGGCGGCCTTGGGCGACAAACGTACCGAACTGCCGTCCTGGCGTGTCAGTTCGTTGCTGGCAAAGTCAACCCGCGATGTGCCGATACACACGAATCGGGCGCTCACCAGTTCAATGCCTGCCAAAGCCGTTGCCATGGAGCAAACATAACCCAGTTGCCGGGTGCAACACGAATGTGGATGGACGCGCACCGCCAATGAGCGCGAATTCGGTAAAACGTCGGCGTTTCGTCGGCGCAGTCTCCAGGCGCGGAGCGGGACGACTGCGCATGCTGTGGGCCACCCACCGCTGCGAGGAAGCTCCCCATGTGTTATCGAACCCAACGTGCATCGACCCTGACTGCAATCGGCTTGCTATTGGCACTGGCTGTTGCACCGCTGTGCGCTCAGACCAGCCTGCATACCTTCAACGCCTGCTGCGGCTTCGGATGGGCGGTTTCTGAACTGACCGATATCGACAGCGACGGCGCTACGGACCTGATTGTCGGGGCCAATGAAAGCGGTCAGGCCTATGTCTACTCGGGCGCCACTGGCACGCTGTTGTTCACGCTGTCGCCCGGGCAAAGCGACTTGGGCTATGCCGTGGCCGATGCCGGCGACGTCGATGGCGATGGCCGCCACGACATCATAGCGGGCGCACCGACACTGGACGGCCGCGGCGGCGCGCGCGTCTATTCGGGACGCACCGGCGCGCAACTGCTCGCGCTCAGCGGACCCAGTCCCGGGTCCAGGTTCGGCGTCGCAGTCGGCGCCGCTGGGGACTACAACCAGGATGGCAAGGGTGATGTCTTGGTGGGCGCCAATGTAGCCAATGCTGCCTATGTGATTTCCGGCGCCGACGGCACGGTGCTGCTGACATTGACTGGCCAGGGCCGCTTCGGTTCGGGTGTTACCCGGCTGCCCGATGTCACCCACGATGGCCGCGACGAGTTCCTCGTCAGTGCGCCATCCCAGGGTGCGGGAAAGGCCTACGCATACTCGGGTGCCAATGGCAGCCAGTTGTTCGAGATGACCAGCGATGCCGGCGGCCTGGAATATGGCACGTTCTTCATCGCCTCGGCGGGCGACGTCAATCGTGACGGCAATGCCGACATTTATGTAGGTGATTACGCCGCGGGCAATGGCAACGGCGCCGCCTATGTCTATTCAGGGCGCGACGGCACTCGACTGCACAAATTCAATGGCACGGCGCGCGAAGGTCTGGGCACTGGGCGCGGTGCGGGTGATGTCGATGGTGATGGCCATGCGGACCTCGCCATTGGATCGTACACGTATACCGGTGGCGGTCTGAGCGCGCGTGGGCGCGTGCGTATATTTTCAGGTAGCACCGGCACCGTGCTGGCCAGCTATGAAGGTTCCACCGCCAACGGCAACTTCGGATTCGATGCGGTGGGTGTCGGCGACCTCAATGGCGACCGACGCGCGGATCTCCTGGTGGCCAGTCAACCCCGCAATCGCGCCGAAGTGATCGCCGGCACCGTGCAGTCGGCAGCGCCGGTGTTCGCGATGGGCAAATCCATGGCCGGCGCGTGGTACAACCCGGCGACCAGCGGACAAGGTCTGCTGATGGACGCACGCAGCTCGGACAGATTGCTCTTCGTCGCCTGGTTCACGTTCGAGCAGGCCCCATCGGGTAGCGCCGCCAAGGTGGGCCAAAGCGGGCAGCGCTGGCTCACCCTGCAAGGCAATTACAACGGCGGTCGTGCCGATCTGCCGATATTCAACACCCACGGCGGCACTTTCAACACACCCGGAGGTGTCATCACCGGTGCAGTCGGAAGCGCCGTGATCCAGCTCGTCGACTGCAACAACGCCACGCTGGATTTTCGATTCGATGGCGGACCGGTCGGCAGCATCCCCATTCGCCGACTGCTGCCGGTGTTGGATACGGAATGTGTTGTCAGTCCATAAGCCCGATCCGAGAGACGACGCCCTTGTCCCGCATCGGCGAGGCATCGGCCGCAACACGAAGCCGCAATAGCTCGGCTATCACCTCTCCGTGCTGCGCGGCACCGATGTGGATCAACCGAGCAACTGAGCGAAGTCAGTGACGGTGGAGTGAGATTGGTACGAGCTAATAGTTGTGAAATGAAGGAATAAAGTCTGTATCGGAGAATAAAGTCTGTAACGGGGTCGCAAAGGCGGCCGGGTCGCCGTGCCTGACTCAACCCCACATGGTCCCGGTGTGCACCGTTCCCGGCCCCAGGGGCCGGTGTCGATCCTCTGCCAACCCATGCCCGATGAACCCGTGCTA
>JANMSL010000562.1:0-1763 GCA_031389245.1 Lysobacterales bacterium
GGCAGAGCACGCCCGCGATTCGCGTCGCAAGAATTTGAAAACTTGAACGAGTGGAATCCCGCTGCACCATCACGGCCGCACCGCAGGCACGGTAAACCGCTGCTCCAGGTCCGCACTCATCCACGCAAACACCGCATACGCCGCCACATTCTGATCAAGCGCGGCGGGATCGATTTTGTCGAGGGTGTCGTTGGCGGTGTGGTGCAGGTCAAAATAGTCAGTGCCATCCTGTTGCAGCTCGAACATTGGAACCCCCAGCGCATGCAGCGGGCTGACATCGGGGCCGCCACCGGAATCGTTGCTGCCCGATTCGATGCCGAGCGAATCGAGCACACCGACTATTTGCCGGATAGCAGGAAGCTGAGCCTCTGCCACGTGTGAGTCGAATCGATAAATGCGACCAGCGCCAAAATCCGATTCTGCTGCCGCCACGTGCTGCGCCGGCGTGTTTGCAGCTGCATAGGCGCGACCGCCGAAAACACCTTGTTCCTCGTTGGCGAAAGCGACAACGCGCAGCGTGCGTCGCGGGCGCTGCGCGGATTTGGCGATGATCGCGCCGGCGGCCATGGTAATGGCTACGCCGGCGCCATCGTCGATCGCGCCCGTACCCAGGTCCCAGGAATCCAGATGGCCACCGATCACGACGATCTCTTGCGGCAGTTCGCGACCGATGATTTCACCGATGACGTTGTGCGAGGTGTATTCGCCAGCAAGCGCGGCCTCGATGACGAGCTCGATTTCGACCGGTCTGCCCAGACGCAACAGGCGCTCGACTTGGTCTGCGTCGGGCACGCTGAGCGCGGCGGCGGGGACAGCGGTCAGCGCGATGTAACTGCCGTCGGATAGTTTCGTCGCGCGCTTCATGGCTTCGGGATCTTTAGTTGTCTGGCTCGCCGACAACGCAACGCCAGTATGCGGAAAACGCTGGCTATCGGTGCCGATCGAACGGACCAGCAAGGCACGCGCGCCTTTGGCCGCGGCGATCGCAGCGCCCTCAACCCGGACACCGACAGCGTGGTTGTAGTCGCCGCCGTTGCGGCGTTTGCGCATGGCATGCGAAACGTAGGCGATTTTACCGAGTAGCGTGACGGGATCTGCTGCCTTCAACGCATCGAAATTCGCGAAGCCCACTACTTCGGCGCGCAGTCCGCCCTTGGGCGTGGCACTCGACCAGCCGAGCGCAGTCAGCGCCAAGGACTGCGGAGCCGGGGCAACAATGCGTGCACTTTCACGGCCGCGTTTCCAAACCGGAAAGGTTACCGGTTGCAGAATCACGCGATCGAATCCGAGTGCTTTGAATTTTTCCTCCGCCCAACGCACCGCGCGCGCATCGGCTTCGCTGCCGGCCATGCGCTGTCCCACTTCGGTGGTCAGCGATTCGACGATGGCAAAGGCACCGCTGCCCCGTAGCGCCTGCTCACGCAGCGCGGTAGCGGTGGCTATTTGATCCGCGGTGAAAGGCGCAGGTGCCAGCTCGACAGCAGAGGCGAGGCCGGAGAAACACAGCGACGCAACGAGGAGGATTCTGTGCATGGCCGGCTCCTTGGGAAGCAGGCATTGTGCCAGAGCGATGGATTTGAAGGAGCGGTTGTTTGCGCGCATTGGATGTTGTTTCCGTTGGGGAGTTAGAGCGTCCGCGCGCAGCGCGGACCCACAAGACGCACGTGCACTCGTGCTTGTGGTGGGTCCGCGCTGTGCGCGGACGCTCCATCAAGAGTCAGGCGCTGTCACACCCACCCTCAGCGAGCCTTCAACGCGTCCCG
>JANMSL010000583.1:0-14051 GCA_031389245.1 Lysobacterales bacterium
GCCGCAGAAGTCGACGGTCAAGAACGATCAGGATCCGCCACCGCCGATTGAATTGAGTATCAACTCGGCCGGCAATCTGTTCTGGGACGGGCAGCCGCTGACCAAGGACTTGTTCGAACTGCAGCTGCAATTCGAGGCCAAGAAGGACCCGCAGCCTATGTTGCAGATCAAAGCTGATCCGTTTACCGAATATCAAGTACTGGCCGATGTCATGGGATCTGCCAAGAACATTGGCATGAGCAAGATCGGCTTTGAATCCTCCGCGGCGAATTGATTTCAACATTCAGCAGGCATGAAAAGCCGGGCCTTGCGCCCGGCTTTTTTGTTGCGCGCTGGAACTTCCGATCTGCAGCCGTCCTGACCACTTTTTCAAAACCCCTTTTCGGCGACTCCTGCGTTGCAGTTCAGTAACCCCCGCAGAGGAGCTGCTCATGCACGCGCAGAATACCCAGGCCAACGCTGTCAGCGAGATCAATGTCACGCCGCTGATCGATGTGATGCTCTGTCTGCTGATTATCTTCATGATCGCGGTGCCGACCATGACGCACCTCGTACCGCTCGATCTGCCGCAGCATATCCCCCCCGTGCCCGAAGCAGTGAAGCCGGAACCGCCTA
The DNA here is from genome assembly GCA_031389245.1 of Lysobacterales bacterium. Taxonomy (GTDB): domain Bacteria; phylum Pseudomonadota; class Gammaproteobacteria; order Xanthomonadales; family Ahniellaceae; genus 0-14-3-00-62-12. The sequence goes on from JANMSL010000583.1 coordinate 616, forward strand.
TACAGGTGCACATTCTGGCCGACGGCCGACTGCTGCTGGATCAAAAGCTGATCAGCGCGCAAGTGCTCTCGGCCGAACTCGCATATCAGGTCGCCCGAGACAAACGCCGCATTCTTGCTATTGATGCCCACCAGGACGTCCGCTACGAACAGGTACTCGAAGTGCTTGCCGACGCGCGTGATCAGGGGATCACCCGCATAGCCATGCACGACGCGACCCCGGTCACACGCTGATCAAGGCCATCAGCGCGACCTGGCACAGGCACTGAGGTAGGCGCTGGCGGTGGCCATCAGGCCAGCGTAGAGGGCGTCGTTGATCAGCGCATGCCCGATCGACACTTCGGCGATATCGGGAATGGCGTTCAGTAGAATCGGCAAATTGTGTAAATCCAGATCATGCCCGGCGTTGATGCCGAGCCCGGCCCTTCGCGCCTGTTCGGCGACGCGCAAGCAGTCCTGCAATGCCTCGCTGTGATCGCCCGCTGCGACCGCCGCCGCAAACGGACCGGTATAGAGCTCGATCCGGCCCGCGCCATATTCTGCAGCCCGCGCCACGGCTTGGCTATCGGCATCGACAAACAGACTGACTCGAGCGCCGGCGTCATGGCACTGCGCAATGAGTGCGCGCAGTGTCGGCTGCGGCTGACTCAAGTCGAAGCCATGATCGGAAGTGAGCTGTGAATCAGAATCTGGAACGAAGGTGACCTGGTCTGGCCGAGCAGCACGCACCAACTCGATCAGACCGGGATAGCCAGAGGCGTTGGCCGGCGCAAATGGATTGCCTTCCAGATTGAACTCCACGCGCCCGCCATCGACATTGCGCGCATTGTGTTCCTGCAGCAGCGTTGTCAGAGCATCCACATCCGCAGCCCGAATGTGCCGTTGATCGGGCCGCGGGTGCACCGTCAAGCCGTGCACACCCGCAGCAAGTACGACCGCAGCCGCCGCGCACACTGAAGGCAGCGCACCGCCGCGCGAATTGCGTAGCACGGCAATCTTGTTGAGGTTGACGCTCAGTCGAGTCATGCGATCATCTTGCCAGCGCCCGCAGGTGGAAGCGAGCAGGCCATTGCCTCAAACGCACTTTGCCAGCTTGCGTCCACCTTATCGTTGCCAACTTGGAAAGATTTCGCGCATGAATGCTCCAGTCGACTCGATTCCCAATTTGCATCTCGTGGAAACCTGGTTACGTGGGTTGCAGGACCGCATCTGCGCCGCTGTGGAGAAGGCTGACGGCATCGCCTACTTTCACGAAGACGCATGGAAGCGCGAAGAAGGGGGCGGCGGCCGTACGCGCATCCTTCGTGATGGCGCGGTGTTTGAACAGGCCGGCATCGGGTTTTCCAAAGTGATGGGCAACAGCATGCCGACTGCCGCCACAGCGCATCGCCCGGAACTTGCGGGACAGCCATGGACGGCGATGGGCGTCTCCCTGGTCTTTCACCCGCATAACCCGCATGTGCCAACCACGCACATGAATGTTCGACTGTTCACTACGACGGGCGACAAGCCGGTGTGGTGGTTTGGCGGCGGTTTCGACCTCACGCCGTTCTATGCGCATGACGAAGACATCGTGCACTGGCATCGTACGGCGCAGGCCCTGTGCGGCAGATTCGGAGATGATCTCTATGCCGAGTTCAAGAGCTGGTGCGATCGCTACTTCTTTCTCAAGCACCGCCAGGAAACACGGGGCGTGGGCGGCTTGTTCTTTGACGACCTCAACCGCTGGCCGTTTGCAAAGTGCTTCGAATTCACCCGTGCCCTGGGCGATGCCTTCGTCGACGCCTACCTGCCCATTGTCGAGCGCCGGAAAAGCACGCTCTATGGTGAACGCGAGCGACAATTCCAGCTGTATCGACGCGGTCGCTATGTCGAATTCAATCTGGTCTACGATCGCGGCACTTTGTTTGGACTGCAGAGCGGCGGCCGCACCGAATCGATTCTGATGTCGCTGCCGCCATTGGTGCGCTGGGAATACGGCTTGGTCGTCGAACCCGGTAGCGCGGAGGCCAAGCTAGCCGAATACCTAAAACCAAGGGATTGGGTGAGGTAAGGCGCTTTGACGATGCCCCCAGGCATCGTCAGCCGAGCCGAACGCACGCGCATGGATGCGCGGGCCGGATGTGGCGCACCAAGGATGGTGTCTGCGACTCCTCAAGCGCTTGCACGATGCCCTCAGGCATCGTCAGCCGAGCCGAACGCACGCGCATGGATGCGCGGGCTGGGTGAAGACCGTTTCGCGCAGCGAACGCGTGGCACTGCCACGCGAGGTCTGAACGCCCGGCAAGGATGCCGGGCCGGATGCACTGCACCAGGGACGGTTCACGCCGAGTTCTCAAACGAAGCAGACTTACCGCATCGCGCTTGCACGATGCCCTCAGGCATCGTCAGCCGAGCCGAACGCCGCGCACGGTCGCACGACCGGCACACTGCTCATGAACCATCCGATCAAGAAGCAAAGTAACGAATGAGTGCATCAATCGAAAGACGCAACTCTTCGACGAACAACCCTGGACCGTCAACACGCACTTTCCGCGCTTCAGAAAAAAGTTGGCCCCGGGCACTTGGGGGTGCACCCGGGGCCGGATCGCGGAGTGACTTGGGGAAAGTCCAGTCCGCTTTCGGTTCACTCAGGGGAGGGAGTGAACAGATCGTTGGGGATCGATCTGAACAATAAGATTGCGACGACTTCGAAAGGTTCAAGGCGCGATCGCGCTGCATTCATTGTTTGTTTAGAATTGTGCGGCGGTGTTAAACCTTCGTTAGTGACCGGCTCAATGTCAGTAACACGCTCAATGCGCCTCGTCCCAATTATTGCCCGATCCGGTTTCAACCAACAGCGGCACGCGCAGATCTGCAGCGCGACCCATGCGTTCGCGCAAGCCCGCACTGACTTCCGCAACACAGTCCTCGCGTACTTCCAGCACCAGCTCGTCATGCACTTGCAAGAGTAGGCGCGCTTCATCGTGTCGCCCTTGCAGCCAGGCGTCCACGTCCAGCATCGCGCGCTTGATGATGTCCGCTGCAGTGCCCTGCATCGGCGCATTGATCGCGGCGCGTTCGGCGCCCTGACGTTGCGCCGGATTGCGCGAATGGATTTCACGCAAATGCAGACGGCGACCGAACACTGTCTCCACATAACCGTCGCGACGCGCCAGCTCGCGCACGGAAGCCATGTAGGCCTGCACTGCCGGATACCGCGCAAAATACCGGTTGATATAATCCTGTGCCTCGCCACGACCCACACCGATCTGTTTGGCCAGGCCGAAAGCCGACATGCCGTACATCAGACCAAAGTTGATTGCCTTGGCAGCACGACGCTGATCATTACTCACCTGATCGCGCGTCACTCCGAAGACTTCCGCCGCTGTTGCCCGATGCACATCTTCGCCGTGTGCGAAGGCGTCCAGTAGCCCAGGGTCTGCGGAAAGATGCGCCATGATGCGCAATTCGATTTGCGAATAATCTGCAGCCACCAGTTTGAAACCGGGCGGCGCGATAAACGCGGTGCGGATGCGTCGACCCTCTTCAGTGCGGATCGGAATGTTCTGCAGATTCGGATCAGTGGAACTCAGCCGACCTGTTGCCGCCACCGCTTGGTGAAACGAAGTATGCACGCGGCCCGTACGCGGATTGATCTGCTCGGGCAATTTTTCCGTATAGGTCGACACCAGCTTGGCGAAGCCGCGATAGTCCAGAATCAGGCGCGGGAGTTCGTGGTGCTCGGCAAGATCAGTGATCGCATCTTCATTTGTCGACGGCTGGCCGGTCGGTGTTTTGGCCAGCACGGGCAGTTTGAGTTCCTCGTAGAGCACTGCCTGCAGCTGCTTCGGGGAATCCAGGCTGAAGCTGTGGCCGACACTGGCATGTGCGCGCTCAATCGTCTCGTGCATGCGTTTGCGCAATTCATGCGTCTGGGTGCGCAACAGCGCGGCGTCAATCAACACGCCTTCGCGTTCCATTCGCGCCAACACCGGCACCAATGGCATCTCGATTTCGTCAAACACTCGACAAAGAGATGGCACACTCTCCAGCAGCGGACGCAGATGCTGGTGCAAACGCAACGTGATGTCGGCGTCCTCGGCCGCGTACTCGCCCGCCTCAGTCAGTCCGACATCGGCAAACGAAATCTGCTTGGCACCCTTACCAGCGACTTGCTCAAACGGAATTGTTTTGACGCCCAGATAACGCAGCGCCAGTGAATCCATGTCGTGGCGGGTAGCGGTCGAGTTGAAAATGTAACTTTCCAGCATCGTGTCGTAACGATAGCCACGGACGTCGATGCCATAGCGCGCCAATACGTTCATATCGTATTTGCCGTGCTGACCAATCTTGGGTCGAGACGCATCCTCGAGCAATGGTTTGAGCGCGAGCAAGGTCCGCTCGAGATCCAATTGCAGCGGTGTGCCGGGCGCGCGATGGGCGAGCGGCACATAGGCTGCGTGACCGGGCGCGCAGGCAAAAGACACACCGACCAGTTCGGCCTGTTGCGCGTCCAGACCGGTGGTTTCGGTGTCGAAAGCAAACACTGCTGCAGTCGACAGTCGCTCGATCCAGATACAAAGTTGCTCAGTACTCAATATCGTTTCGTAGAATTTCTGCACCGGCGCCGACGCCGGCACTTCGATCGCTTCGACTGCCGCGGTGATGGCCAGCGCAGACTGCACCGCTGCGGTGCCATCCGCGGTCGCCGCCGCCGCCGCCGCCGTTGGCGATTGCAGCTCGAGATCGCGCAGAGCCGCGCGAAATCCATAGCGCGCATACAGCTCACGCAGGTTGGCAACATCTGCCGGACGGGCAATCAAGTCCCGCGGTCCGACGTCAAGAACCAGCGCAGTGCGCACTGTGGCCAAGTCACGCGACAGCGGCAGCTGGGTCAACGCGGCACGCAGATTCTCGCCGATCTTGCCAGCAACGCGATCGGCATTGGCCATCACTGCGTCCAGCGAGCCATACTCGGCCAGCCACTTGGCCGCGGTCTTCTCGCCGCACTTGTCGACACCAGGAATATTGTCGACCTTGTCGCCCATCAGTGCCAGATAATCAACGATCTGATCCGGCCGCACACCAAATTTGGCAAATACTCCGGCCGCGTCCAGCGTCTGGCCGGTCATGGTGTTCACCAGCTGCACCTTGTCGTCAACCAGTTGCGCCAGATCCTTGTCACCGGTGGATACGATCACTTCGATGCCGGCAGCCGCGGCCTGCCTGGCCAAGGTCCCGATCACGTCATCGGCTTCGACACCGGCCACGCGCAGCACCGGAATGCCCAATGCCGTGACGATCGCCAACATCGGCTCGATCTGCGCGCGCAGCTCTTCCGGCATCGGTGGCCGATTGGCCTTGTAGGCGGGAAACATTTCGTGGCGGAAATTTTTTCCGCTGGCGTCAATCACAAACGCCAGATACTCGGCCTTCTGCGCCAGGTGTGCGCGCAGCATGTTGACCACACCAAACAACGCACCGGTGGGTTCGCCGCGCTCGTTGCTGAGCGGCGGTAGCGCATGGAAAGCCCGAAACAAATAGGCGGAACCATCAATCAGGATCAGACGCGGGCTGGGCATGGTGGCGATTCGCGGAAATCAGGCGCACATCGTAGCGCCTGATCGGCGCAGGCTTACTCCCGCTGCCCAGCTGCGCAACTTGCCGGCTTGACTTTCAGCGCATCGAAGCAGGCAGGTACCGATCTGGCAAGGTGCTCGACTCGGTCCATTCAAGCTCGCTACTCATCGAGTACAGCACTTCAGCGCCCTGGGTATCGGTCACACCCAGATCATTGAACAGAATCTGTACGGCGCAGCGTCCGCCTTCCAGCGAACCGATATTGATCGAAGCTATTTCGGTGGTGGCGTAACTGGTATCGGTACCGAAGCCCTCATCGCCGTTGACCGGGCAACGGTTGTGCTCGCTGTAAAACGTGGCGACCTGCACCTGCAGTGCGGCTCCCTGAAAAAGCGCCATGGAAACCCGGGCGCGCCGCGTGTAGTCGTGATAGGCAGGAATCGCAATGGCCGCAAGGATCGCGGCGACGACCAGGAATCCCACCAGTAAAATGATCCCAATCACCAGGCAGCCGCTGCTGCCAGATTTTGCCGCGACCGGTGGACGCGGCACGTACGGTGGCGCCATTGCCGGCGGCGCGCTGGGCAGCGCAATGCCCAGTTCGCTGGCTACTTGAGACAGTGGTAGCCATTGCGCCATGCCCTCTCGCCAGACCAGCGTATTGGCGGTGACTTCGGCGCGCAGGTACGCGTTGTGCAGCCAGGAATCCGCGACCGGACCTTGTTGCTGGCGTTGGCTGTCGGCGTAGTACCAGGAGAGTGACATGTGCAGCTCCATGAGAGAGGCCAGGAGTTTAGCTGGGCAACACCGTTTGGTGAACGTGCCCCTGCGGATTTAGGCTGCACGTCTCAGTATCCGGAGTCAGCGGTACCCGGGCGCGGGAGACATTCCGCACAGGGCATGACGAGCACTTCACGAAGCCGTTGCCCTTCAATGACGCAGGCGCTCAATAGCGCGGCCTAGTCCCGCCAGCGTCATCGGATACATGCGGTCGCCGATCAACTCGCGCGTAATCGCAATCGAAGGCGTATAGCCCCAGCCGGATTCAGGTACTGGATTGAGCCAGACAGCGCGCGAGTACACATCCAGAATACGCCGCATCCAGACCGCGCCGGCCTCCTCGTTCCAGTGTTCGATCGAGCCACCAGACTGCGTAATCTCGTACGCGCTCATGCTCGCATCGCCGACGAAGATCGCCTTGTAGTCAGCGGGGTACTTGTGCAACAGGTCGAACGTACTGGTGTGCTCACTGTAGCGACGGGCGTTGTCCTTCCATACCCGCTCATAGACAAAATTATGGAAGTAGAAATGTTCCAGGTGCTTGAATTCACCTTTTGCCGCCGAGAACAGTTCCTCGCAAACGCGCACATGCTCGTCCATCGAGCCGCCGACATCGAGAAACAACAGCACTTTCACCGCATTGTGGCGCTCTTTCTGCCAATGCAGATCGAGCCAGCCACCATTGCGGGCAGTCCCATCGATCGTTCCCGGCAGATCGAACTGATCCGCCGCGCCGGTGCGCGCAAAGCGGCGCAACTGGCGCAGCGCAAGTTTGATATTGCGCGTGCCGAGCTCGACCTGATCATCCAGATTGCGAAACGCGCGCTGCTCCCAGACTTTGACCGCCCTGCGTCCTTTGGAAGCACCGCCGACGCGCATACCTTCTGGATTGAATCCACTGTTGCCGAAGGGCGACGTACCGCCGGTGCCGATCCAGCGGTTACCACCCTGATGACGCGCCTTTTGCTCATTCATGCGTTCCTCGAACTGACGCATGAGCTCTTCGAGCCCACCCAGCGACTTGAGTTTCGCCTTGTCTTCGTCTGACAACAGCAACTCGGCCTGCTGACGGAGCCAGTCTTCGGGAATATCGCCAAATATTTTGCCAGTCGTCGCCTCGATGCCGTTGAAGTACGCCGAAAAAACGCGATCGAAACGGTCGTATTGGGTCTCGTCCTTGACCAGACAAAGCCGCGACAAAGCGTAGAACTCTTCGATTGATGCCTGCGCCAGGCCGGCCTTCAAGGCTTCAAGCAGGCCCAGGAACTCAGTCAGGCTGGTTTTCAGTCCGCCGGAACGCAATGCGAGTAGAAACGAAATCAGCTTGAGTTATGCAATGTGGGAGCGGCGTGAGCCGCGATGTTCTTGATCGATCTGTCGAAAGTTGAGAAATAGCTTCGCGACTCACGCCGCTCCCACATGTCAGCTCCGCCGCGTCATAAACGCCAGCTTCTCGAACAGGTGCACATCCGCTTCGTTTTTCAGCAGTGCGCCGTACAGTGGCGGAATCTGCTTGCGGGCATTGGTTTCGCGCAGGGTTTCAAGCGGGATGTCTTCGGCCAGCAGCAGCTTGATCCAGTCCAGCAGCTCCGAGGTGCTGGGCTTCTTTTTCAGTCCGGGCACCTCGCGCAAACCAAAAAACGCCTGCAGCGCCTCATTCACCAGATCACGCTTCAGTTTCGGGAAATGGACATCGACAATACGCAGCAGGGTCTCGGCATCCGGAAAACGGATGTAGTGGAAGAAACAGCGACGCAGAAAGGCGTCGGGCAATTCCTTCTCGTTGTTGCTGGTGATGATGACGATGGGGCGGTGCGTTGCGCGGATCGTCTCGCGGGTTTCGTGCACGAAGAAATCCATGCGATCGAGTTCGCGCAGCAGGTCATTGGGAAACTCGATATCGGCCTTGTCGATCTCGTCGATCAGCAACACCGCGCGTTGCTCGCTCTTGAACGCCTCCCAGAGTTTTCCGGGCAGGATGTAGTTGCGGATATCGCTGACCTTGGCGTCGCCCAACTGCGAATCGCGCAGCCGCGACACTGCGTCGTATTCGTAGAGTCCGTGCTGGGCTTTGGTCGTGGATTTGACATGCCATTCGATCAACGGCGCGTTCAATGCCTGCGCCACTTGCTCGGCGAGCAAGGTTTTTCCGGTGCCGGGCTCGCCCTTGATCAGCAGCGGCCGCTGCAAGATGATCGCGGCATTGACCGCGAGCTTCAATTCATCGGTGGCGACGTAGGCGGCGGTGCCTTCAAAGCGCATGGGCGGCATCTCGTGGAGGGATGCGCCATCTTATATTGAGAGCGGATCAAGCTCCGCTCTACAAGGGCACTACTCGTAGCGCAGCGCTTCGATCGGATCCAGCGCAGCGGCCTTGGACGCAGGCATGATGCCGAACACCACGCCGACCAGCGCCGAGAATCCCGCGGCGGCGATTACCACCCAAAGCGGCACGGTCGCCGGCGGGAAATTGGGAATCAACGCGGCAACCCCGATGCCAGTGACAAAGCCGAGCACGATGCCGATCAGTCCGCCAAGCAGGGCGAGCAGCCCGGCCTCGAGCAGAAACTGGACCAGAATGTCCTGACGCGTGGCGCCCAGCGCCTTGAGAATACCAATCTCGCGGGTGCGTTCGGTTACCGACACCAGCATGATGTTCATGATGCCGATGCCACCCACGAGCAGGGAAATGCCCACGATGCCACCGAGCACACCGGTTGCCATCGCGGTGATCTGACCGAATTGCTTGACTACCGAATCAGCCGCCTCGACCTTGAAGTCATTGTCCTTGCCGGGCTTGATGTCGCGCGACTGGCGGATCGCGCGTTTGACGCGCTCGCGCACCTCTTCGACCTGCTCCAGCTTGGGCACGGTGAACGATACCGAGAGGAATGGCTCCTGGTTGTGGCCCATCATGGCGCGACCGACATCGAACGGAACGATCGCGTAATTATCCTGGCTGAAGCCGAAGATCTCGCCGCGCTTCTCCATCACACCGACGACTTTGAACCACTCATCGCCGATGCTGAAGAACTCGCCGACGGGATTATTCGGCATTTTCAAATCGTCACGCAGTTGGGTACCGATCACCGCCACGCGGCGGCGGCTGCGATCGTCACTTTCGACAATGAACCGACCGAACGACGGGTAGCGAGCGCGCACCGCTTGAAACTCGGCCGTGGTGGCCATGATCTCCGGCGTGGAGGTGCGCCCCTTGTAACTGGCGCCGGTCGCCTGGATCTGCATCATCGGCGCCACCGCGCCCACGCCGGGTACGCGATGACGCAGTGCCTCGACGTCGGCAACGTGGATGTTGTTGATCTTGCCGGTGCGGAAATTCTCGTTGTTGTTCTCCGCGGTCAAGGTCAAGGTCCCGGCGCCGATATCGGCGAACTGGCTCTTGATCGATTCGGAGAATCCTTGCACCAGCGACACCACGGCGATGACCGAAGCGGTGCCGATCAGAATGCCGAGCGTGGTCAGAAAACTGCGCATGCGGTGCGCCATCAGGCTAGCCAGCGCGGCACGCAAGCCTTCGAGGAACACGTTCATGGTTGTGCCTGCACAAGTTTCGAGTTGGCCGTGTCCTGCACGATGCGACCATCACTGACACGAATCGTGCGTTGGCAATGCGCGGCGATTTCTGCCTCGTGCGTCACCACCACCACGGTCTGACCCTGTCGATGCAGTGCATCAAACAATGCCATGATTTCCGCTGAAGTTTTGGAATCCAGGTTGCCGGTAGGCTCATCTGCAAGCAGGATCGAGGGATTGCCGACCAATGCTCGTGCCACCGCGACGCGCTGACGCTGACCACCGGAAAGTTGGTTGGGTCGATGGCCCAGGCGATCACCCAGACCCACATTCTGCAACGCGGTCTTGGCCAGGCGTTCGCGCTCGGCAGCCGGCAAGCCGCGATAGACCAACGGTTGCATCACGTTCTGCAATACGGTCATGCGCGGCAACAGGTGAAAACTCTGGAACACGAAGCCGATCTCCTGATTGCGCACCCGCGCCAGTTCGTTGTCGTTCATGGTCGAGGTATCGCGACCATTGAGCACATAGCGGCCTTCCGAAGGCGTATCCAGACAGCCGATCAGATTCATCATCGTCGACTTGCCTGAACCCGAGGCGCCAATCAACGCCACGTATTCGTTACGGCCGACATGCAGGTCGACGCCATTGAGTGCGAGTATTTCCTCGTCGCCCATGCGGTAACGCTTGACGATGTCGGTGAGCTCGATCATTCCGACTCGTCCTCTTCCTCATCCTCATCCGCGGCCTCTGCCTTGGACTTGGCATCCTTTTCGCTCAGTTCGGTCAGTGCTTCGCCGACCTTCAAAAAGCGCAGGGTCTTGGCCGGCCCGGTTACCACCCGATCACCAGGCTTCAGTCCCTTGGTGACCTCGTCCCAGTTGTCGTCGGAGATGCCGGTTTCGATGACTGCCTTGAATGCACGACCATCGCGCAGCAGCCAGACATGCTTATCGACTTTATCGTCTTCGCCGGTCTTGCTGACCACGGCTTCCACCGGCACCGCCAGGAGTTTGTTGCCATCGTTCAGGAAAATGTCGGTGCGCGCGCTCATGCCCGAACGCAGCTGCATATCGGCTGGCGCATCCAGTAATACGGTGACCAGATACGCGCGCCCCTGTGCTTCGATGGTCGGAGCCAAAGCAATTTTCTCCACGCGCCCCTTGATCGCGCGTTCGGGGTAGGCCGCGGCAAACACGTCGGCCTGCTGCCCGATCACGACACTCGCGATATCGGCCTCATCCACTTTCAATTCGGCCTGTATGGCTGACGTGTCGGCGATTTTCATCAGCTGCGCGCCAGCCAGCGCCATGGTCGACGGAATCGCGGTCTCGCCCACCTTGATCGGCAGAGCAACCACAGTGCCGTCCATCGGCGCCAGGATGTCGGTTTTCGCCATCTGCTCGCGCGCCTCCTTGAGCACGGCCTCGGCGCCACGCAGGGCTTCGGCGCTGCTCTTCAATTCCACGCGGGCAAGTTCGAGCTGGTTGCGGTCTTCATCAAAACGGCTCTGATCAATCATCCGCGCCGCAATCAGCTTGTTGCTGCGTTCAAATTGCTTCTCGCGCAAAGTCAGCGCTACGCGCTGGCGTTCGATGCTGATCACACTTTGCCGACGGCCGGCCTCTTCGCGTTCGATGGCGTTGAGATAGGTCTCGGGATCCAGCGTCAGCAGCACCTGGCCGCGGGTGACGGCATCGCCTTCCTTGACCGCGATTGACTTCACTTTGGCAATCAGCTCGGAAGTCAGGTTGACCTCGGTGCGATAAGCCAGCGTACCCGAGGCAAGAATCGTCGGCCGGATTTCCTGCTGGCTGACGGTACCGAGTTTGACCTCGGTGCCTTTTTCGCCGCGCAGCTTCTTGACGGTGATCGGCAGCACGATCACCACCAGCACCAGGACGGCAGCCAGCCATTTCTTCTTCGAGTTCATGCGCGGGTCTCAAGCAATGGAAAGTGGATCAGGACTTCATCAGCGCAAATAGCGCCATCACGCCGAACATCAGCAAGCTCGGAATTGTGGCGACCGTAATCGCCTGGGTCCAACTGGTTTTCCCCCATACGCGCCAGCCCAGCGCGGTCAAAAAGATGCTCCAGAAAGTGAGCAGGCTGAAGTTCTTGGCAGCGCTGCTCCAGGCGTGGTCGACAGGGAGCTGCACCAGCAGCGGGTCGACATTGGTCAGCATCAACGACTCGAGTGTGGTCTGCGGTGTCATCGAAAAAATGCCGATGATGGCGACGATCATGCCGAGCAGTGACGGCACGCTGGCCCATGCGAACAGGCTCAGACCATGACGGAATGAAGTGCGGTTGCCGGTGATCTTGCCGGCCAGCATGTAGTACAGCGCCATCAGCGATGAAACGACCGCGATACCGATGATCGCAAACGGAGCGCCGACGTAGCCCATGGTCTTGGCGCCGGGCATCACTTTCTTGGCTTCGGCGATCTTTTCCGCGGACATGTCCGCGTCGGAAGCGGCGAGCTGTTGATCCATCAGCCAGTCGGAGTCGACTTTGCCAAAATACATCAGGGTCATGGCCACGCTCAATACCGCCATCAGCAGCAACGGTAGCCAGAACGTTGGCTTTTCCTTGAGTTCGGCGAACACCTTGCCCGGTTCCAGAAAGATATTGATCAGATGACTCATGGCCTGCTCCCTTCCCCAAAAGTTGAAATTGCACGGTCAGGCTGCGTCGCCGCCGAGTGACGGCAAGATAGGTGTCTTCACCAAGGGTAAACAAGTGACGCCCGTCGAAAGCGCGTATGTCAGTTGTCATGTACGTGCCTGCGGGCCAAAGCAGGGCGGGGCATGGCCGCTAGCCATTGATCTTGTCATAGTTGCTCACGAGCCAGCCCTGCCGAGCAGGTTCGGCTATACCCCTATGGCGCGCCCACACCCCGACTTTCGCGAGGACCAGCATCCATGAACAGTGACTCCGAAACCAAAACACGCACACCCATGACGGCCGTTATGCGCAGCGCATTCGACGCAAACGCGCCCGCCGCGCTCAGGCGACGCAGCAACGGGTACATGCTGAGTACGGCGACCAACGTAGGGCAGTGGCTGGTGATCTCCACAGTCGCATTGATCGGTCTCTATCACTGGGACTGGACGCCCACGCACTTGTTACTGGTGTTCGTTGCCGGCATGGTAGTAGCCACGGTGGCCGACGCGATTAAATGGTTGCTGGCGCGGCGACGCTTGCTGGCCGACTATCAGAAAATGCGCGATGATCGTCTGGTCTGGCAGATCGTTACCGCACGACAATGGGGTCGCGAAGACATCGAGCCGGAGCAACTGCCACGCCCCGGCGTTGCGATCGCAATGGACCTGGTGCTCGGCGTGATCGGCGTCTGGTTGCTGCTCGCGCAACTGCGTGCAATGAGCGTGCAACCCACCGAATTTCTCGCCGCTGCATCGGGGTTACGCGGTGCTCTGATCGCAGTCTGCATTGCGCCGCTGATTTCACTGGCCTCGTCGCTGGTAGCTGGCAACGCCGAAGACGGCGCCCATGACGACCTGGAATTCCGTGCCGGCGGTCGTGGCATCGGCCTGATTC
>JANMSL010000639.1:0-4551 GCA_031389245.1 Lysobacterales bacterium
GCGCTGTGGGATGTACTCGCCTCGTGCAGCCGTCCGGGCAGCCTGGATGCCGACATCGACGATGCCACGATCATCGTCAACAATTTCGCTAAATTTTTTGAGGGTCATCCGTATATTCGCCGGATCGTGTTCAACGGCACCATGGCCGAACACTGCTTCCGGCGTTACGCCGATCCGCAGCAGTCGTCACACATCGCCGAACGCTGGCGCCTGCCCTCAACCAGCCCGGCGCATGCCGCGATGGCCTACCGGGAAAAGCTCGAGCGCTGGCGCGAAGCCCTGGCGCACTGAGCGGCCACCTCCGGTACTGCCTGCCTTATGAAATATCTTTCTATGCGGATAGAGAGATTGACAAGCAAGGATGCCGGGCGCAAACTCAGTCTCGAAATCCCATCGTGACCGGCTGAGGGACAGGCCCTTTGAAGCCGGGGCAACCTGCGACGTGAAAGCGTCGTTTGTGGCCTGCAACAGATAAAGCGCAAGTGGAATCGCCAGACCGGCGAGCTACCTGCGATATGTCGGTTGCCGACTACTAGTACCGCAACCCTGAAATATCGGAACAAATGAAAGCGATGGATTCGCTTTCGTGGCAAGGCGCGAAACGCAGGCAAGGCTGCTGGCCTTGGCAAGATTCGCAACGACGCCACGCAAGCGAAGACGCGCTTTCATGTTTCGAAACCTCTGGTCTGCGGTACTCGGTGCCAAATCCTGCGGAGGCAGTTCGCTGCTTACCGGAAGATGGGTCGTGATCGGTACGCAGGCTGCCGCACGACATCGCATCGACTGGACCGCTGGAGCGCGCTGGGGCTTGAACCGAGCTCTGGAGCCACTGATGAGTCTGACCCAAACGCTGTCTTCTGTGGATGCTTCGCTCGGCATCGAGTTTGAGCCCAGCGCCTGTCTCAGCGCGACTCCCAACGTGCATTTAGGCGCGCGCCGGCAGAGTGGGGCAGCGCGGGGCACAACCAGTGCCGTGCTCCACCTGCGTCACGCTGGCACTCATTCGTTAAGGATTCGCTGGGAATGCCAGGGACCGGTTGATGCGCCAGTGCTGATTGTTCAAGGCGGCATTTCAGCGACTCGCCATGTTTGCGCCAGCGCCCAATTCATCGAGCCGGGCTGGTGGCAGGATCAAGCTGGCGCCGGTGCGGCGCTGGATACGCGACGCTTCCGTCTGCTCGGCATCGATTGGTTGGGCGCCGATGGCGCCCTGGATGTGTGCATCGATCCGGCCGACCAGGCGGACGCGATCTGCGCCGTACTCGATGACTTGCACATCGACCAGGTTGCCACGTTCGTCGGCGCGTCGTATGGCGCCATGGTTGGACTGCAGTTTGCAGCCCGTCATCCAACACGGTTACAGCGCCTGATCGCGATCAGCGGCGCGCACCGTTCGCACGCTCAAACCACGGCGCTTCGCGTCATCCAGCGGCGAATCGTCAAGCTAGGCCTGCGCCATGAGGCCGCCGCAGAGGCGCTGGCGATAGCGCGCGCTCTGGCGGTCATTGGCTACCGCAGCGGCGAAGAATTCGAACAGCGTTTCACTGCTGAGCCGCAGTTGCACGACGGCAGCCCACGCTTTGCCGTCGAGGATTATTTCGATGCGATCGGCGAGAAATTTGTTGCGCGCTTCTCCACCGCTGCCTATCTACGCCTCTCCGAATCGATCGATCTGCAGCGCGTCGCACCCGACTCGATCCGTGTGCCCACCGACCTGGTTGGCGTTACCCAGGATCAGATCGTGCCGGTCGCCGACCTGCGTGTGCTCGCCGCGGCGATTTCCGCGCCATGCCGCCTGCACCAGATCGACTCACTCTATGGCCATGATGCCTTTCTCAAGGAGGTCGACGCAATGCGCGAGATTATTGCCGCGGCGTTAGCCCCTATATGGCTGGAAAACGGGAGCACAGCATGAGCACCAATCGCACCTTTTCCGGCAAGCCGGTCACCACGCCTTCGCAGCGGCAGAGCGCCACTGCAGCGGTACGTGCCGGCATCGATACCGACGTCGCCTATGGGGCTGTGGTGCCGCCGATCGTGCTGTCGAGCAATTTCAGTTTCGATGGTTATGGCGGCAAACGTCAGTACGACTACACGCGCAGCGGCAACCCAACCCGCGACCTGCTCGGCGATGCGCTCGCCGATCTGGAAGGCGGCGAAGGCGGGATCGTGGTCGCGACCGGCATGGCCGCCATCACTCTGGTGCTTTCCCTGCTCGAACCGGGCGATCGTCTGGTGGTGCCCCATGACTGCTACGGTGGCAGCTGGCGCCTGTTTAATGCCCTGGCCAAGAAGGGACACTTTACCCTCGACACGATCGACTTCACCGACCCGCGAGCACTGGCTGCTGCCCTCGCGCATTCACCGAAACTGATCTGGATCGAGACGCCTTCCAACCCGCTACTGCGCATCACCGACATACGCTTCGCCGCCGAAGCCGCGCATAAAATCGGCGCGCTGGTCGTCGCCGACAACACCTTCCTTTCACCTGCCCTGCAGACGCCGATCGCGCTCGGTGCCGACATCGTCGTGCACTCGACCACCAAGTACATCAATGGTCACAGCGACGTCGTCGGTGGCGCAGTGGTATGTAAAGACCGCGCTGTGCACGAGCAACTGACATGGTGGGCCAATGCACTCGGACTGACCGGCTCACCGTTTGACAGCTTTCTCACCTTGCGTGGCTTGCGCACACTCGATGCGCGACTGCGCGTGCATCAGGAGAATGCGGATGTGCTAGCGCGTCAGCTGGATCGACATGCGGCGGTATCGGCAGTGTATTTCCCCGGCCTGCCGCATCATCCCGGACACGCCCTGGCGGCGCGCCAACAGCGCGGCTTCGGTGCCATGATCAGCTTCGAACTTGGCGGTGGCGACGAAGCCGTGCGCAGCTTTATCGATGGCCTGCGCTACTTCACGCTGGCCGAATCACTCGGTGGCGTTGAAAGTCTGATCGCGCATCCGGCATCAATGACCCACGCTGCGATGAGCGTCGAGGCACGCGCCGCTGCCGGCATCAGCGACGGATTGCTCAGACTTTCAGTAGGCATCGAGGGCACCGATGACCTGGTTGCCGATCTCGATGCCGCACTGGGACGCGCTGCGCTGCGCACCGAAGCGGTAGCGGTCTAGTTCAAGCGCCGGCAGATGCCGCAACCAGTGCCCTGGAGCGTTGTGAGTGGCCGTCACGCAGCGCGCACCGTTGCAGGCAGCCCTTTGCCTGCGTTGCGAAGCAAAGCGCGGGCAAAGGGCCACTCAAGTCAAAAAAGTATCGCGGTGACAACGCGCAACACAATCGCTGCGATCACGAACACTCCCGCAACCAGGTACGCCGCGATGCCTTCAGCGATCCCGGAAATGCGCGTCAACGAGGTGTAGATCACCAGCACCGCCAGCGTCAGAGCCACCAGCATCAGCAGCTGCAGCACTTGATGGCCAAGCAACCCACCCAGAAGCGCGGCGAATCCGACCATCAGTAGCGCTGCCCCGGCAACAAAAACGTCTAGCGCAATGTCGCCGTTACCGCGCAGTACAATGCGCGCGAGATAAACGCCCAAGGTGAGCCCGAGCGGAATACTCAGCAGCATGATCGCCCCGCGCAGCTTGTAGCTCAACGACAGGTTATCCAATGAGAACGAGAACGGCAGTCCGAGCG
Source organism: Lysobacterales bacterium (assembly GCA_031389245.1). Taxonomy (GTDB): domain Bacteria; phylum Pseudomonadota; class Gammaproteobacteria; order Xanthomonadales; family Ahniellaceae; genus 0-14-3-00-62-12. The sequence continues at coordinate 3,656 of JANMSL010000639.1, forward strand.
CACTGACGCCGAGTGCCCCTCCGATCAACGAACACAGCAGCCAAACCCCCATGAACACCAAGCCGACGGCCAGCGCCTGCTGACCGGGCAACGCCTGGTAGGCGCCAGGCAACGCCCCCACCGGGTTGTAAATCAGACTGATAAAGGTCTTGACCGCATCGCGCGATGCCGACTTCACCTTTTCCATCGGATCCGGCGCTGCGGCCGAATTGTTGGGCTGCTCACTCATGACTTGAACACTCCTGGTGGAATTGCAATCTCTAATGAATTCGAACTAAGCGGGCGCGACCGGACACCAGCTCCAATGAAAATTTCATGCATTTCTAGCGCGCCTGATCAGTCCGATGACGCACCGCACTACGTTAGTCAATTTTTCTGCAAACTGATCGCCGTTGGCCGCGGAAAGCCTAACATGAGGATTCGGTCGCGGCTGCCGTGATCTGTGTGCTGCGGTGATCGGTGTGCACATCGCGCAACGACAGTATCGCGGGCGCCACCCCGCTAGAGTCGAGTCTTCATCCATCTCGAAACGAGTCGATACGCAGATGCAATACATACTGGCTCCGTACATGGCCACCCCGAACGATGTCGTTCTGCGCATGCTCAAACTAGCCGAGGTCGATGCGGGCGACCATGTGCTCGATCTCGGCTGCGGAGATGGCCGCGTCGTCATCGCCGCAGCCAGGGAATGTGGCGCTCGCGGCACCGGCATCGACATCGAGCCTTACTGGATCGAGGAATCAAAACGCAATGCAGCCGCCGCCGGCGTCGCCGGCCATGTCGAATTTTCGGTGCAGGACGCAACCCGCTGCGAAGTATCCAGTGCCAGCGTGGTATTCCTTTACCTGGTGCACTGGTCGATGCAACTTATGGCACCACGTCTGCGCGCGCAATTG
>JANMSL010000666.1:0-3802 GCA_031389245.1 Lysobacterales bacterium
ATCACGTCGGGGTAGATGGTGCCCTGCGCCAGCCAGCGTATACCCGAGAGCTTGTGCGCTTCCTCATCGAAAATCTCAATGAACAAACGACCGATGACCTTGCGTTTCGCCTCGGGGTCGCTGACGCCCTTGAGTGCTGCAAAATAGCGCTCCGCGGCATCCACACGAATAACCCGCACGCCCATGTTCTCGGCCATCATCGCCATCACCTGGTCGCCTTCGCGCCAGCGCAACAGGCCGGTGTCGACAAACACGCAGACCAGGCGATCCCCGATGGCGTGTTTCAACAATGCCGCGACCACGGACGAGTCCACGCCGCCGGACAGTCCAAGCAACACCTCATCATTACCGACCTGCGCGCGCACGCGTTCGATGCAGTCGTCGACGATGTTGGCTGCCGTCCATAGCGTTTTGCAGCCGCAGATATCGGCGACAAAACGGCGCAGCAACGCGTCGCCGTGCTGGGTATGCGTGACTTCCGGGTGGAACTGCACGCCGTAGTAACGGCGCACCGCGTCGGCCATCGCAGCGAGCGGCAGCTCTTCGGTACTGGCGATGGCAACAAATCCTTCGGGCAGCTGGGTGACGCGATCTCCGTGTGACATCCACGCGCTCAGCGAGTCGCCTACTACATCGTCGAGCTGGAACAGGCGGCTGGTGCGATCGAACGTTACAGTTGCCTGCCCGAATTCACGATTGTGGCCTGCCTCGACTCGCCCGCCGAGCTGGGTTGCCATGGTCTGCATGCCGTAGCAGATGCCCAGCAGCGGCACGCCTGCGTCGAATACGTGTTGTGGTGCGCGCGGCGCATCGATTTCGACCGTCGATTCAGGACCGCCGGACAGAATGATGCCACGCGGCGCGAAAGCGGCGATGTCTGCCGGATTGTGGTCCCAGGCCCAGATTTCACAGTACACGCCGATTTCGCGGATGCGTCGCGCAATCAGTTGGGTGTACTGCGCGCCGAAGTCGAGAATGAGAATCTTGTCGGCGTGGATGTTGGTCATTGCGCTGTCCAGCGGGTTAAGTGGGAGCGGCGTGAGCCGCGATGCTCTGACTGTTCGACATATTGGAGAATCGCGGCTTGACCAGCTTCGCTGTTGAAAGCCGCCGCTCCCACAAACGCCGCTCCTACCCATCAATCCATGCGGTAGTTGGGCGCTTCTTTGGTAATCGCCACATCATGCACATGCGACTCGCGCACACCAGCACTGGTCACGCGCACGAACTGCGGTTTGGATCGCATCTCTTCAATCGTCGCGGCGCCGCAATAGCCCATGCTGGAACGAAGCCCGCCGACCAATTGGTGCACGATGCCACGCAACGAGCCGCGGTAGGGCACGCGGCCTTCGATGCCTTCGGGAACCAGTTTATCGGCGTCCGAGGCGTCTTGAAAATAGCGGTCCTTGGATCCGAGTTGCATCGCGCCCAGCGAACCCATGCCGCGATAGCTTTTGTAGGAACGACCCTGATACAGCTCGACCTCGCCCGGCGCTTCTTCGGTGCCGGCAAACATGCCGCCGATCATCACGCAGCTGGCGCCGGCGGCAATCGCTTTTGCGATATCACCTGAATAGCGAATGCCGCCATCAGCGATCAGTGGAACGCCGGATGCATGCAGTGCTTCCGCAACCATGGACACAGCCGTGATCTGCGGTACGCCGACTCCAGCAACGATACGCGTGGTGCAAATCGAACCGGGACCCACACCCACCTTGACTGCGTCAGCCCCGTGATCCACCAGCGCCAGCGCAGCATCGCCGGTCACGATGTTGCCGCCAATCACTTGCACCTGCGGGAATGTGTGCTTGACCCAACGCACCCGCTCCAGCACGCCTTGCGCGTGTCCATGTGCGGTATCGACGATGATCACGTCAACACCCGCCTCCACCAGTGCCTCAATGCGCGCCTGGGTATCGCCACCGACCCCGACCGCAGCACCGACGCGCAGGCGTTCGGCCTCATCCTTGGCTGCATTCGGATTGTCACGGGCCTTCTGGATATCTTTCACGGTGATCAAACCGCGCAGCTTGAACTGTTCGTTGACCACCAACACCTTCTCGATGCGGTGCTGATGCATCAGGCCGAGCACATCCTCATCGCTGGCGCCGTCCAGGACGGTCACCAACTTCTTCATGCCGGTCATGATCCGGCTGACCGGTTCGTCCAGGTGCGTCTCAAAGCGCAGATCGCGGCTGGTGACGATACCGACCAGCTGTCCGTTATCCACCACCGGCACACCAGAGATATTGCGTGATCGCGTCAGGCTGAGCACATCGCGAATGCTGGTTTGCGGCGCGACCGTGATCGGATCGCGAATTACCCCGGCCTCGAATTTCTTGACCAGACGGACTTCAGCCGCCTGCTGTTCGAGCGACATATTCTTGTGGATGATGCCCATGCCGCCGCATTGCGCCATGGTGATCGCCAGGCGCGCCTCGGTCACTGTGTCCATCGCCGCGGAAACGACAGGTATGTTCAGCGCGATACCGCGCGATATACGCGTCGTGGTCGATACGTCGCGCGGCAACACGGCCGAATACGCGGGGACCAGAGAGACATCGTCGAAGGTGAGTGCTTCCGCTAGGATGCGCATCGGACTGTCTCCATACGGGAAGCCACGCATTCTAGCGTTCTGCAACGCCGACCGTAAGCGGCAGCGCTGGCGCACCGCGGGCAAACCGCGGGCAGTTCGCAGCACGTAGATCGACTCCGGGTTTTTGCCCCCGTTTCACTTTGCCAATGGGTTTGCATGCGCCAAGCCGAATCGTCACCGCGCCAAACACCGTTGCGGCATTCGACACTGCCTGCACTACTCGCGCTCGCGGCCTGGATGACGGCACTGGTTTTGCTGCGCGCAGCGATGGTCGACGCTGCCTTCTCACCTTACGTGCGTTGCGATCACTGTTTCTTTTGGCCAAGCGTCGCGCACGATAGCGCGCTGATTGCGCTCGCTCTGGGCTTGTTCGGCACGGTTACCTGGTTGCGCGGCCGTTGGCTGCGGGTAATCGTTCTGGTCGCGCTGGCGGCGCTGATGTTGATCGCAGCAAGCGATCTGCTCGTGTTCAAAGCGCTGACCCACCGCTTGCTGTGGTCGGATGTGCTCAAGTTCGTCAGGGACTTGGGGACAGTGGGTGATATCGGCGCGCAGAGTCTGCAGGGCAGTGCACGCGCCGCAGCCATCGTGATGGGCGTTGCCGGGGCATTGACCTGGGTCCTGTGCCTGGCTCGGGGTCTTCAGACTCGGCGCCGGGAAGTGACGGCTTTGGTCTGCGCAGGAATAGTCGCGCTCGCCGGTTGGATCGCGCGCGGCTATGACCCGGCCTACGTCAACGCAAATATCTCGTTTCAAAACGTACTCGAAGTGAATCTCGCGCAATCGATCGACGCCGGCTACAGCCCAGCGTTCATCGAAAAAATGCGGGCGACACCTGCACTGACGCAATCCTGCAGCGCTGGCCAGCAACGCCATCCCAATGTAGTGCTGGTGATGGTCGAGTCACTATCGTCTTACCACAGCCGCCGATTCGGCGGTGATCTGGACGCGACACCGCAATTGGATGCGTTGGCTGCGACTGGGCGCTGGTTCCCGGACTTCCATGCAAACGGATTCACCACCGACGGCGGCATGATCGCGCTACTCACCGGTCTGGCGCCGGTGCCGGTGATTGGTCGTTACGGCAGTATGGACGCCTTCGCCGGTTACGCCGATGGCGAGCACTCGGTGCCCGCTGTGCTTGGTCGTCACGGCTACTACAGCGCTTTCTTTACCACCGGTGACCTCGGCTTTGTCGACAAGAAT
>JANMSL010000692.1:0-3114 GCA_031389245.1 Lysobacterales bacterium
AGGGACAAGTATCCTCGCCACCAAACTTGTGAAGATTGAACGGCATCAGAAAGCCGCGACGATCTCCCTGCCAGTCGTGAATCGGCGTGACTTCAGTCGATGCGGCTCCGGTCGCGCCCGTCGTCGAGGCGCCGATGTAACCGAACTGGGCGCTGTAGTACCAGCGCTGCGCCAGTATCGGTTCGATTTGCGCAGCAATTCCGTCGCCGCCTTGTCGCAGTGTCCACTCGCCTGGGCCGGCTACGTCGCCGGGATTCCAAACCCGGTTGGAACAGCCGTTATCCTGCGCACCGCCTGCCGCTGCGCGCGTCTGCGCGTTGACGGCATCGAAATTGGCGCTCAGGTCGCCAGAGTAGAACTCAATTGTTCCGGCGCCGCCGTTGAGCGTGTTGAAAACAACGCTGGACGCCAAAGCATTTGCACTGTAATTGAGACCGCCGTCGTTGCCGATCAGCAGACGCTGCGGATCGTTGCCCACGAAGGCGCGGGCGTGATTGTCGACGTGCACGACGCCCGGCACGCCTGCGGCGGTTTGCCCGTAGCCGCAGGTGAGATTGATAAACGTGTCAGCACCATTGGTCGAGCGCCAGACATCGGTCGAGCTGAGGAAAACAGTATCGGCATCACTCGGACTGACAATCAGCCCCGCGTTGTAACTTTGGAATTGCATGCCGTTGCCGAACGAATCGTTGACGCAACCACTGCCGAAATCACTCGGTTGCGCGGCACGCTGCGTCCAACTGGCGCCGGCGTCGCTGGATCGCCACACGCCCAGGCTTTCAACCTGGGCATAGATGATGCGGTCGTCACTCGGTGCTATCGCCAAATCAATGCGTCGCAGCGGATTGGCATTGTTCTGCGGTGGTGGTACGCCGTTGCCAGTGTTTGAGGGCCAGCCATTGTTGGCGCGCGAAATCAACGACCAGTCAGTGGGGCAACCCGTGGTTGATGGAAAGCTGCCGCGATAAATGCCATTGGCACCCGAACGAACAAGATCGGGACGGACCGTTGAACTGCGTCCTATTGCGCCCACTGCGACAATCAATTCAGTGCCGCTGCCGTTGCTCCGCCGCAGCAAACCGGTGATGTCCTGACGTTGGGTCGAGAACGCATTGGTGAAACACGGTCCGCTCCATTGCAGTCCGCCATCGATACTGAAGTAGATGCCCTGGTTGGTTCCAACGGCAAGGCGGTTGCTGTTTAGTGCATCGATCGCAATCGCGCTGATCGCCCGATACTGTGGAAAATCACCTACCGGCTGGTTGTACACGGGATTGAACACTTGCGCACCCAGAACGCTCCAGCTTTCGCCGCCGTCCACGCTGCGCAACAGTCCGCCTGCGCCAAAGGTGAAGGGACGATTACGCCGGAAGTCGCCGGTACCAGCGTAGATTACGTTCGAGTTGTTCGGGTCCAGGGCGAGTGCGCCAATGGAAATGTTGGCCAGTTGGGATGACTCGGTTTTGGCCGCCCATAGTGTCGCCGGCCCGCAACAGTTGCTGGTCTTCCATACGCCGCCACCATCGGATCCAAACCAGGCGATGCTCGCGTCCGTCGGATGCGCGAGCACTGCGTTGACACGCCCGCCAACCTCGCCAAAGGACAGGTCAACCTGTGCCCAGTCCAGAGGTTGCGGGCCGAGTGCAGTTGCCCGTGTTGAGTCAAGCCATCCCGTGGTCGATACTGCAGAGGACTTCTCGCGCACTGAATCATGATCCGGAAGCGCGGCAAGCCGTTTTTCCTCCGCTTCAATGTCCGGCGTCAGCCATGCAGCCTGAAAACGCCCGGTGGGATAGCGAATACGCCATTCCCAATAGTCGAGCTCGTGTGGTGTCAGATATTCGTGGGACAGGCGCTCAGGAGCGCGTTCGTCGTGGAAGGGTTCGGTGCCGAGCGACTCTGGGCGTGTGGTTTGGCAAGCCGCCAACAGCAGCAGACTTGCAAACAGGATGCATCGAAGCAGCAAGTGGCACAGATGCATGTCGGTTTCCTCTGTGACTTGGTCTGTCAGAACGAATTTTTCGGTGCACCGAGGGGAAATAATAACCCGTGTGCAACTGAATGCGCTCCGCCGAGAGATGAGAAGGCATGAGCCCCAATGGTCATCGCTGAGGTTCAAATTTCTCATTGCCGGAACCCGACGTTATGCCAGGAGACGAATCTACGCCCAAGAATCAACTGAGGCCCTAGCTCTCTCGCTCACCAGGCGTATCCGAATTACGGTAGAGAACGGAAAGAAAAAGGGCACCCGAAGGTGCCCTTTTCTCAAACAGTTACATTTTCGCTAAGGATCAGCCTTGACGGCGAAGACCCATGCCGAGCAGGCCGAGACCGATGACCAGGGAGGCCAGCAGGATCTTGCCCATGTTGCCCATGACCGGCACAACCAACGGCGTACCCGAGCACGACAGCGGCACGGTGATTACACCACCATTCGCCGTTGCGTTTGACTGACACACCAGATCACCGACAAGTGCTGCTGCACCTGCGGCTGGGGTGGTGCAGGACACCGTCAACGTGGTGCTGCCACCGACCGGAACAGCGACCGGGAAAGCAGCTGGGGCGACCAAAGTGAAACCGACGGGCGCTGCGCAGCTGGTAACGTCAAGCTGACCGGTGCCTGGGTTCGACAACGTTGCAGAGCCGTTAGCCAAGGTCGACGGCGCGCCGACGATGCTGATCGACGCCGGATTTACTGCTGCGACTGGCGTTGGAACGCCAAACGGGCAGTCGATGGTGGCGGTCAGGTTGGCCGGGTTTGCACCAGCCGGCGTGACAACCTGCGTGCAGGTCAGAGTTGCGCTGACTGCGGCAGCTTGACGCACACAGGAAACGCCAATCGCAGGAGCGTTGGCACCCAGAGTGGCGGGAGAGTTGAGCGTGCGGTTAGCACCACCAGTGATGGTGAATGCACTTGCACCGGTTGCCGGGATGGTGCAGGCCAGTGCCAGACTTGCGGTGGCAACGCCAGCGGTATCCACGTTCACGGGCACAGATGCATTACCCACTGTGTTGATCGCGCCGGCACCCGGCTGAACGACAGCACCGAGGCTTGCGGTCGGGGGTGTGTTGTTGATCGTGCCGTCGCAAATCACGGTGTAGGTAGCTGGACTC
>JANMSL010000693.1:0-14731 GCA_031389245.1 Lysobacterales bacterium
CGCCGGCAGCACATCGAGCAGACTTGGCTCACCGACGTTCTGACCGATATTGGTGCGGCGAATTGCCACGGTGATGATCTGCGCACCGGCTGCTTCCGTAGCCAGGCGTGTCTCTTCCATATCCTTGAATTTGCCGGTGCCAGTGAGCAGACGCGAGTGATAGGACTTGCCCGCGATGATCAACGGATCATCCATGGCGTTCGGCGAAGCAATGTTTGGGGCAGGGTTCATCGACACAGTATTGCAGACTGTCGCCTGCATTCCGATGCGTGACAGCGACGTCCCGCCGCGAATGCCTGCGACCTGGCATTCGCGACCGGACCGCCACTCCCGCGATGATCAGAAGCCGACTTCAAGTCCCAGATAGGGCGTACGACCCGCGGCCGGCTCGATGCCATCGGCGCGTACGCGCGAATAGTAGTTCTGGTCGAAGAGATTGCTTACGCCGCCGAGTAATTTGAAGTGCCTGGTGATCGACCACTCCGAGGACAGGTCGAATACCTCGTACGATGGAACAACGCCTGCGATCACGTTGACGCCAGGACTGCCGTCGGCATTGGAATCCTGCCAGAAGTGTTCATCAACGGCGGTGCCGGTCAATGCCAGTTTGAGCCAGTCTCCGTTGCGATAGATCAGGCCTGCCTTGAGCACGTGATCCGGTGCGAATGCGGGCGTTTTTCCGACCAACGCAGGTTCGAGACTGCGAGTAATCTTGGCGTCCAGAAACGAAGCGCTGGCGAATACCGAGAGGTGCGAATCGTCGCTGCCAGCAAAGAAGTCGTATTCGCCCGACAACTCGACACCCTGGTGACGCGCATCGCCGGAATTGACACGGAGCACTTCGTTTGGGGTGATGTTCTGCTGTTCGATCTTGTCTTCGAACTCGATACGGAACAGGCTGACATCAAAGAACAGCCCGGCCGCTGGCGAACCGCGCAGACCGACTTCGTAATTCAGCGATTTGGCAACATCTGGATCGTTGCTGAGCGAGAGATCGGCCGTCGGGCTGGCTACGTCGTCGAAGCGCATTGGGCGATAGGCCTGCGAGATATTGGCATAAGCCTGTAATTGCTGTTCGCTCCAGTCGTAGGTAGCGCCCAGCCCGAACAACGGGACCTTCTGCTCGAAGGTGCGGTCGATCGGTTCGCGCACCAAGCGTTCCAGGGTTTCCGGCTCGAAGATGTCGTACTCGAGCCATTCGAAGCGTGCCGCTGGAATCAGGCTGAAGCGATCGAAACGAAAAACGTTTTCGGCGAAAAGAGCGCTATACCGTGTATCGCGTTCCTGACGAAAGCTTGAGGTCGCAATGACACTGACCTGAGGAATATTTTCCTGGCTGCGCGGGCTGTCGTCGACGAAGTGGGTGAGGCCAAAGGTGAGCGTGTTGTTGCCACCCCAGTCGTGGGTGATACGTGCATCCAGGCCGGTGTTGGCGAATTCCTGGCGATCGTAGGAAAACGTAATGTTGGTCGGCAGCGATCCTGGCAGGAAGCGGCCGGTGCGTCGGCTGAAACGATCCTGCTTGGAGTGCCAAAGTTTGGCATCGAGTTGGGTGGCGTCGTTGAACGCGCGCGAGTGACTGATAACCGCGGTGTCGCGCTCGATCCACAGACGGCTGAAGGGTGTCGAGGTCCAGTCGGGCTGCGTGACGTAAACGCTGCTGGTCAGTCGCCCAGGCTCGCCGTTTTCCGAATCATAAGTGTAGTAGTCGAAACGCCAGCTCGCGTCTTCACTCTGACGCCAGAACAAGGTGACGTTGGCGCCCGAAACATCCACGTCCGCGTTGTCACGGATACCATCGAATTGACGCTTGTCGTAACTGACCAACCAGCCAAAGTTCTCGGTACTTCCCGAGGCTTCGCTGTAGTTCGCATAGAGTCCATCTTCACCTACGCTGTGGCGGGTAAACATGGACAACTCGCTGCCCGGTTCGGGAGCGCGCGTGATGAAGTCGATTGCCGGACCGGGCTGCGGCCCGTACAACAATGCCGAGCCGCCACGCACAAAATCGATACGTTCAACGCGATCGATCGGAGGCAGGTAATACAGCGTCGAGTAGCCGAACCAGTTGCTCGCGATCGGCACGCCGTTCTCGAAGAAGCTGATGAACTCGGATTCGTGCGGATCGCCCAGACCACGGTAATTGATGTTGAAGTGTCCGGAAATCTGTTGCTCCGAGAGCAGCAAGCCAGGCAGCCGCGAAAAAGCCTGGCGCAGGTCGTTGTTGACCACTTCGGGTTGGTCGTCGAGAACGACGACGGTGCTTTTCTTCCCGGTCAAAACCTTGCCTTCATCGATTTCCATGGCGATCTGCGGAAAGCGCGGATCAGCCTGGGCCTCGGCATTGACTTCCTGGCGGTCCAGCTTGGTCGGCGAATTGCGCGACGCATCGACGGCATCAGCCCAGCCGGGGGTGGACAGGGCAGCACCAATCGCGATCGCCAGCAAACGAATTCTCATGTTGATTTCCTTGAACATTTACATTGGCTTAAAGGACAGGCGTACATCATAATGAGAATGAGTCGCGTTAGCAAGCTAGCGGCTCGCTTGCCTGCTCAGGGCGTGGACAGTAGCCTGCTTGCACCTTTTCGACACCGGCTCGCGCCGAGCCCGGAGCCCTTCATGCACTCCAAGCTTTCCGCTCTCAATGAGTGGGTGCAAAGCGTTGCCCGCTTGACCCGCCCCGACCAGATTCGCTGGTGCGACGGTAGCGACGCCGAGCAACAGGCGTTGAATCAACTGATGCTTGCGTCAGGTGAACTGATCGCGCTGAATTCCACCACACACCCGAACTGTTTTCTGCATCGTTCGCATCCTTCGGACGTGGCACGCGTCGAACACCTGACGCTGGTCTGCACCAGTGAGCGCGACACGGCCGGTCCGAACAACCCCTGGATGGCGCCAACCGAGGCGCATGCCAAGATCGACGCATTGTTCGATGGCTGCATGCAGGGTCGCACGCTCTACGTCGTGCCCTATTGCATGGGGCCGATCGAATCGCCAATTGCGCGCTGTGGTGTCGAGATCACCGACTCGCCTTACGTGGTCGCCAACATGCGCCTGATGACGCGTATGGGCGCGGCTGCGCTGGAGCGGATCGAACGCGAAGGTGAGATGGGTTTCGTAACCAGCATCGTCAAGGGCTTGCATTCGATCGGAGATTTGAATCCGGAGCGCCGCTACATCATGCACTTCCCAGAAACGTTAACGATCAAGTCGATCGGCTCCGGCTACGGGGGCAATGCACTGCTTGGCAAAAAATGCCACGCTCTGCGTATCGGTTCGTTTCAGGCGCGAGAAGAAGGCTGGTTGGCCGAACATATGTTGATTGTCGGCATCGAAAATCCACGGGGCGAGACGCACTACATCGCCGCCGCGTTTCCGTCCGCCTGTGGCAAGACCAATCTGGCCATGTTGATTCCACCCGAGGGCTATCGTAGGGATGGCTGGAAGGTGTGGACCGTCGGTGATGACATCTGCTGGATGCAGCCGGGGGCCGATGGCAGCCTGTGGGCGATCAATCCCGAAGCTGGCTTTTTCGGCGTCGCCCCCGGCACCAGCGAGAAAACCAATGCCAACGCGTTGGCTATGCTGAATCGCGATGCCATTTTCACCAACGTTGCGCTGACCACAGACAACCAGCCATGGTGGGAAGGACTGGATGATCGCGTGCCGTCCAAAGATTGGCAGGGTCGCGACTATGATCCGGCCAATAGTCCGGCTGCGCACCCTAATTCACGCTTTACCGTGTCCGCCAAACAGTGTCCAAGCTGGTCGGAACACGCCGAAGATGCCGGCGGCGTACCGATCGCCGCGATCGTTTTCGGCGGCCGCCGCGAAACCCTGGTGCCGCTCGTATTTGAGGCGCGCGACTGGACGCACGGCGTGTTGATCGGTGCTGCCATGGCTTCGGAAACCACTGCAGCGGCAACCGGTGCGGTCGGCGTCGTGCGTCGCGACTCGATGGCGATGAAGCCATTTTGCGGCTACAACTTTGGCGACTACTTCGCGCATTGGCTCAGCTTCGATAAACCCGGTGCGCGGCTGCCCAAGATCTATCACGTCAACTGGTTCCGTAAGGGCGCTGATGGCAGATTCCTCTGGCCCGGATTCGGCGACAATCTGCGCGTGCTGGAGTGGATTATCGAACGTTGCGCCGGCCGCGCCGATGCGGTTGCCACGCGGATCGGAAACCTGCCCGCCGCCGCCGCCATCAACGTAGCCGGGCTGAACATCGAGCGCAGAGATATGGCCGAACTCCTGCACGTGGACATTGCAGGCTGGCAGAAAGAACTCGAAGCCATCGGCGTCTACTTTGATGAGTTCGGGACGCGTCTTCCGGCCGTGCTGAAGGGCGAACAGCAACGAATCGCCAAGGCGCTGTCGGGCTGAACTTGGATCAACCCCATGCCGGTTGAGGACATGCAGTGCATGAAGCGCTACGACTGGATTCTGTTCGATGCCGATGACACGCTGTTCCACTTCGATGCTTATCGTGGACTGCGTCAGATGTTTGCTGGATTCGGTGTCGGGTTCGCCGAGCCGGACTATCAGGCGTATGGCGAGCTGAACAAACCCCTATGGGTGGATTACCAGGAGGGGCGGATCAATGCGCAGCAGTTGCAGGAACAGCGCTTCAGCGTCTGGGCGGAACGCCTGCAGGTGTCGGCCCGGCAGTTGAACAGCGCGTTCCTCGCCGCGATGGCGGACATCTGCCAGCCAATCGAAGGCGCTGTCGGCCTGCTCGATGCGCTCAAGGGCAGGGCGCGTCTTGGCATCATCACCAATGGCTTCACCGAACTGCAGCAGGTTCGCCTCGAACGCACCGGGCTGCGCGCCCATTTCGATGTACTGGTCATTTCCGAACAGGTCGGCTACGCGAAACCGCACGCAGCGATTTTCGCCCACGCGCTCGCCCTGATGGGCAATCCTGATCGCGAACGCGTACTGATGGTCGGTGACAACGCGGATTCTGACATGCTCGGCGGCATCAACGCCGGCTTCGACACTTGCTGGTTCAACGCGCACGGCAGGGATGCGCCAGCGGGCATCGCGCCGAGCTATCAGGTGGCTTCGTTGCTGGAATTGCAGGAGCTACTGCAACGCGCGTGGAGCTTGGATGCGCCGACGGAACCGTGCATGCTGGCACGCTAGATTGTCGACATTGAACGAAGATTAGTGGCGTTTCCGGCGCCGGAAATCTCGTGTGCGTTCACCCGGTCAGCGCGCGTTCCACGCCACCCCTTCACCTGACGGCCAAGTCTTCCTCGCGGTCGCGCGTCTCAGCTGCGTCTGATCTCGAAGCAATGGTGGATGCGGTCGTTGCGCGAAAAGTCGAACGGGATGCTGCGCTTGCTGATGTCGGTGATGTTGAGCCCCGTCAGCGCCTCGCGGTCGATTTTGAATCGGCGGTTGTTGTTGGAGAACAGGATCAATCCATTTGGAGCCAGCCGCGCGACGCAGGCTTGCAGCAGGCGAACATGGTCACGCTGCACATCGAAATCGTCGGCGCTCTTGGAGTTGGAGAAGGTCGGCGGGTCGACATAGATAAGATCGTACTGGCCGCTATCGTTCTCGATAAACCGGATTGCATCACCTTGCACCAATCGTTGTGCGGGGTTGGCGAAGCCGTTGAGCGCGAGATTTTCCTCGGCCCAATCCAGATAGGTGTTGCTCAGATCAACGCTCACCGTGCCGGCAGCGCCACCGGCGGCGGCATAGACGGTAACGGCCCCGGTGTAGCAAAACAGATTCAGAAATTGTTTGCCACGTGCGAGTTCACGTACGCGCTGGCGCAACGGGCGATGGTCGAGAAACAGACCAGTGTCCAGGTAGTCGAACAGGTTGACGCGGAAGCGCAATCCGCTTTCGTGCACGTTGAAGAAGCGCGCCTGCTCATCTTGCTTTGTGTACTGCTCCAGGCGTCCACGTTTCAGCCGCGTCTTCTCGGCGATGCGTTCGCGCGGCACTTGGAAAACGTCCGACGCGACGCGCAGCAGCTCGTTGAAGCGTCGACGCGCGACGGCTTCGGGGATGTCCTTGGGCGCTGCATATTCCTGCACATGCAACCAACCTTCGTACACATCGATCGCGGCAGCGTAGTCGGGCAGATCGGCATCGTAGGCGCGATAGCAGGTGACCCCCTCGCGCGCCAGCCGGGACTTGAGGTGCTTGAGATTTTTCTGCAAGCGATTCTGCAAACCGATTGCGGATTCCGACAGTGGACGATCCGGATCGACGGCGCGCCATTGCGCGGTCTCGCTGCCCGGCTCGAAGCAATAGAGTCGACATTCGATGGCACCATTGAAGAACGCATAGCTCTTGCTTGAGCGCAAACCAGTGGCGCGCGCCAGCTCGGGGGCACTGGTGATGAATGCTGCCTTCCAGCCGGCGAACGCCGGGTGCAATTGGCCGCCGAACTCTTTGTAGGTATCGACCAACAGACTGTTGTCGCCCATGCGTTCGCCATACGGTGGGTTGCTCAACACCAGTCCGCTGTCGAAACCCTGGGGCCTGTGCAAATGCTCAACCCGCGCATGCGCGAACAGGATCAACTCAGCCACGCCTGCGCGTTCTGCGTTGGCGCCTGCGGCAGCAATAATGGCAGCATCGCGATCCGCGCCGAAGTAGCGCGCTGCTTCATTGCGCCGGCCCGCATCGGCTCTTGCTTGCGCCTCTTCACGCAGCCCGCGCCAAAGATCAGCGTCAAACTTGCGCCAGCCCAAGAAACCGAAGTAGTCGCGGCGGAGGCCGGGGGCCATATCTGCGGCCATCCAGGCGCCTTCAATCAGCATGGTTCCGGAGCCGCAGAACGGATCGACCAGGGCACCGCCCTGGGCAGCGATTGCTGGCCAACCCGAACGAGTCAACAATGCTGCTGCCAAATTCTCCTTCAGCGGGGCTTCATTGCTGCCCTGTCGGTAGCCGCGTTGATGCAGCGGTGAGCCGCTCATATCGAGACTGACCTGCGCAATCGAGCCACGCACAAACAGATGAATGCGCACGTCCGGGTCGTGGGTCTCGATGTCGGGGCGGGCCTGATGCACGCTGCGCAGGCGATCGCAGATCGCATCCTTCAGCCGTTGCGCCGCGTACTGCGAATTGCGCAGCGCCTCGTTGGTACCGTGCGCATCGATGGCGATGGTTCCGCTTGGGTCGATGTGATCTTCCCAGGGAAAATTGAGCGTTTCAGCATAAAGCGTATCGTTGTCAGCATCGTCGATCTTGAATAGCGGCAACAACACGCGGCTGGCCAGGCGTGACCACAGACAGGCGCGATAGCTGAGGGCCATGTCGCCCTCGAAGTGCACGCCGGCAATCGTTTGCTTGACGGCTGTTGCGCCCAGCGCGGTCAACTCGGCGGCGAGCAGCTCTTCCAGGCTCTTCGGACAGGAGGCAAAGAATTTCATAGGGTAGGTAACCGCTGCAGAAACTCGGCGAATCGCACGCCGCAAGAGTCGACAAAACCGCTCAGCCGATGCGAGTCGTTGACCAGCTGCAGCTCGATGTCGCGCTTGGCGCAAAACTCAAAAACCGTCTGCGCCGGAATCAGCTCATCGTGCCACCCATGCAGCACGCAGGTGGGCACCGGGGCGAGATCGAAGGCGCCGTCGAACCCCGGCAGCCTGAGCGGCAGGGCGAGCAGAAACAGGCCTCGCACCGGGACCTGCAGTGACGCCAGTCCCGAGATGAAGGCGCCAAAACTTGATCCCGCAAGGACTAGTGGTTGGGAGACGGAGCGGGCTTGGTCAAGCAATCGCTGCAGGCGCAAATGTGCGCCGGGCAGCCCATTGGCTGTGTCCAGATCTCGGTAGTCAGGTCGTAACGTGCGCCAGCCGAGGCGTTCAGCGGCTATGGCCATCGCGGTGGCCTTGCTTGCGTCTGGGCCAGACTCCAACCCGTGGGAGAGGATGACGGTGCCGGTCATGGGGGGAGGCTCGAGGCGAAGCAAATGGGGGCGGATGGTAGTAGGTCGGGCTCCGGCCCGACAGGAAATTCGGCGATTGGACGTCAGTCAAATCTGTACTGGCTAGCCTGGAACGTTTTTGCCGCCGGCGTCATTCAGTGTTTGATAGTGCGCTTCGGCCTGGTTCACCGGCATGGTCAGGACAGGCAATCCGCTCGGCATCCGCGCGTGCTCGATCCGGCAATGCCGAAAAAATCGCCACAGCGCCTGATCGAAGGACACTGCTTCGCTGTGGCGCAGAATCAACAGAGCGTCGGTGTAGTTGGCACCGAAACGGCGGTAGAACGCAGCGACTGCTGCGTCGCTATGGACCACGTTGTGCGTGCTCAGCCAGCGACTGATTTTTTCGGGGTGGTGATCAAGGGCGATAACCTGGGTACGCGCAAGCGCGCCCAGGCATCGATGCAGCCAGATGGGCAGGTGACTGGCGACCAGCACTCGCTGGCCGCGCCAAAGCGCTGACAGCAATGCGCCCAGATCAAACCAACTGCGCAGTTCCTCGATGACGCGTACATCGGCGTCCCCCTGAAAGTGCGGATGTCGGTGCATAACAAAGCGAATCGCACTGGATTTGCCACTGCCGCTTTCGCCACAGAAGACCACCACGCGCGTTGTGGAGAAATCGCGTTCGGCCAGGTTCAACGCATCGTCGAAGACCGGTTTCATCGTGAGCCCGCGCTCGTCGACTGCGTCTGTCGTGTCTGCGGTAGAAAGTCTGCGAACACGATTCCGCTGCAAGGGCACGCCAGCTCCTGATCGACAAACAGGGGATGGATCAGCTGCACTTCCCAGCGCATATCAATTCCGTGCGTGGAGCTGGTCAACAAGGGTGGGAACAGCACCTCGAACATTTCTTCGAAATCGAGATCGCCTTCCAGGTAATCTGCTACTTCGACATGCGCCGGGATGTAGGGCAGGTATTGCTCGTAGATCAACACGCCGCGAAATGGTTTTGTGAACGAGACGGTACGCCGTTTGGTGCCGCTGCCTTCCTCGTATTGGCCTTTCTCGTCATTGACCGCCACGACCCGCAATTTGGTCTTCTCAAGTGGCACGCGCGCCTTGCCACGGATCAAGTCGCGCGCCGCCAGGCGCTCGCCACGACGCGGAAATTTCAGCCCGGGCTTGAGCTCGATCTGCATGTAGCGCCGCAATTGCGCGCGAATCGCCAGCCAAAGGGTGAGGCCCAGTCCGCCGCTACCGAACAGCGACTTCATCATCGGCGATTCGGAGCCGTCGCTGCCCACATGGTCATAGAAAACCACATTGGACGATGGCGAAAACTCGTCGTGCACGCCGAGCAAAGTGTTGATGCCGATCAGGATTGTTCCGATCACCGACAGCACCATTACGATCATGCGGTTGCGCGGCGGGATCGCACGCAGATTGGCACGAAAACTGTAGGCGTCCGCGGGCTCGATCAGTTGTGCAGCATCTTTGGCGGGCGGCGGCGAGCGCATCAGTTCGCGTTCGACCTCGGTATGCAGCTTGGTATCGAAGATGAGGCCATCATCGATCTCCACGTGGGCCAGGATGTCGATTTCAATTTGTGCACCGTCATAGCTGTACAGCGAACCGAGTTGGTCGCCGATCGCCATCTCGAAGCGGGGCCCGCTGATCTTGAAGGACTGGCTCAGAATGGTCTTGTGTTCATCAATGCCACGATTTCGCGTGGTCCGAACTTTCAGTCGCAACTCCGCCGTTGCCGAACGTCCGATCGCAGTACCGGGTAGTCCATCGAGGATCAGGCGTGCGCCCATGCCGGTCAGTGATTCCTCAAAACGCGCGGTCAGGGTTGTGCTCATTGGATGTCCCCTAGTGGTTCGTTTCACCAAAACAGTAACGCAAAAAGACGGGGCTTCCTGTCAATGTTCTGGCCAAAGCGGACTGTGCCAGCCACTGACCGAATTGCACCCGGCCCTGCCTGCGGCATGATCGGTTGGGCCAAGGTTTACCTTACTCGGCTCCCGGAAACTTCAAAACCGGGCCTTTGTTAACATTGCGCTCTATTCAACGGTTCCCTCTCATGACCATCCGTACCCGATTCGCCCCAAGCCCCACTGGATTTCTGCATATTGGGGGTGCTCGCACCGCACTCTATTGTTACCTGGAAGCGCGCCGACGCGGTGGCCAGTTCATCTTGCGCATTGAGGATACCGACCGCGAACGCAGCAGTCAGGCCTCGGTGGACGCCATTTTGGACGGCATGGAATGGCTGGGACTGAATTACGACGAGGGCCCGTTCTATCAGACCGAGCGCCTGGACCGATATCGGCACGTGGCCGAAGATCTGGTTCGTCAGGACAAGGCCTACCGCTGCTGGTGCAGCAAGGAGCGTCTGGACGCGATGCGTGAGGCGCAGATGGCCGCTGGTGAGAAGCCGCGTTACGACGGACGTTGCCGCGAGCGCGCGGTCGCCGTTGATGGCGTGACTCCGGTAATCCGTTTCCGCAACCCGCAGCAGGGCTCAGTGGTTTTCACTGACCAGGTGCGTGGTCGTATCGAGATATCCAACACCGAGATGGATGATCTGATCATCTGGCGTTCGGACGATTTCCCGACCTACAACTTTGCGGTTGTGGTTGATGACATCGACATGAAGATCACTGAGGTCATCCGCGGCGAGGACCACATCAACAACACGCCGCGACAGATCAATATCTACCGGGCATTGAACGCTGCGCCACCACAATTCGCGCACCTGCCGATGATCCATGGTCCGGACGGGGCCAAATTGTCCAAGCGTCACGGCGCGGTGAGCGTGATGCAGTACCGCGACGATGGCTACTTGCCGCATGCGTTGCTGAACTACATTGCACGCCTCGGCTGGTCGCACGGTGACCAGGAAATCTTCTCGTTTGACGAATTGCGCAGCCTGTTCCGGGTTGAGGATGTCAATCGTGCACCCTCGCGTTTCGACTTTGACAAGCTTGCTTGGCTGAACCAGCACTACATGAAGTCCGATCCGCCCGCCGAGGTGGCCAAACACTTGATGTTTCATTTGCGTGAGCTCGACTATGACCTGTCGCGCGGACCGAAAGTAGAAGATGTCGTTATCGCACTGCGCGATCGCGTCAAGACGCTGAAGGAAATGGCCGAGCGCGCGCGCTGCTGGTATCTGGATCTGGACGGATTCGATGCCGAGTCTGCGAGCAAGCATTTGCTCCCGGCAGCGACAGCAGGACTCGGCGCTGCGCGCGAGCAGCTGGCGGCAATCGCGCTCGAAGACTGGAGTCCGACCCGCGTCGATGCCGCGCTGCGTGCCGCCGCCGAAGCGGTGGGGTTGGGCTTGGGTAAAGTGGCGCAACCGCTGCGCGTCGCAATGACCGGGTCACAGGTATCGCCCTCGATTGACCACACGGTTTATCTGGTTGGTCGTGAACGCACAATGACGCGCATAGATGCCGCCATTCGCCATATCAAAGCGGTCGCGGGATGATGCTGCAGACTGACCCTGGCGGTCGCGCCTGCTAAGTAACGAATATGGCGTTGCGGCCGGTCGCCGGCTTGGCCAATGAATCGCAAAAGGTAAGCTGATGAACCCTGTGGCCCCGCACCATCAACACGATCATGCGCCAAATCGCTTTGTGCACGAGGTGGAAAGTGCCTGCGAGCGACGCGGATTACGCCTCACGCCCTTGCGTAAGCTGGTTCTGGAATTGATTGCAAGTGACGAAAAGCCGGTCAAGGCCTACGACCTGCTCGACCGTTTACGCGCGCAGACCGGAAAATCGGCACCGCCGACGGTCTATCGTGCGTTGGATTTTTTGCTTGAACACGGCTTCATCCACAAGTTGGAATCGATCAACTCGTACACCAGCTGCCACCACCCCAGCGAGCGTCACAGTGCCCCGTTTTTCATCTGCAACCAATGTGGCCATGCGATCGAGTTTTGCAACAGCGAGGTGGCCGAGTTGCTGATGCGGCACGCGCATGAACTCGGCTTTGTGCCGCAGGCACAGACACTCGAAGTGCATGGAATTTGCGCGCGGTGCCGGCGTGCTTAGAACATTCAGGCCAGATACCCGCTTGGCGTCATTGGTCAGGACCGTTCTGATTTGCGGTTTGCTGGCGATGCCGCCGGCGCACCCGCAGGACTTCCCCGAGGATAAGCCCGCGACCAGGATTTCTCCGACCCCGCCGTCCACCGCAGCCGTGCCTGCTGTCGTGGTACCTGCCGTGCAGAAGCCGAAGGTGTCTGCGCCGGTTACTCCGCGTAAGCCTAAACCAGCACCGCCCAAGTCACCGTCCGTTGTTGCCGCCAAGGTTTTGAGCGGGTCGACTGCGTCATCGTCCGCCGCACGCGACAGTGTCGTGAGCGCGTCGATCTCCGGTCCCGGCACCACCACGTCCGCAGCGGATCTTGGCAGCACCCCATCGGCGACAGATGCCGCCGCTTCCCCCTCTCTGAGTGAGGCGCCGGAGGACGTTGCGCCGCAATCTTTTGTTAGCGCACTGGAGGAGGTGCCAGTAGCCTCGGGTCCACTGCAGCTGCTCGGTGAATCGATCGAGGTGGGAAGCCGTCATGAGCTGCGCTGGGCTTCCAGTCAGAGTTTCGATGGTGCCGTGGTTACTACGCCGGTGATTGTGCTGCATGGCGTCAAACCCGGGCCACGACTGTGTATGACCGCGGCGGTGCATGGCGATGAGCTCAATGGAATCGAGATCATCCGCCGCCTCACCAATGAAGTCGACGTCGCCGAATTGGCCGGCACGGTGATCGCAGTGCCCATTGTCAATTACCTCGGCTACTCGCGCGCGTCGCGCTATTTGCCTGACCGCCGCGACTTGAATCGTTATTTTCCTGGGTCGCGCAGCGGCAGCTCTGCGTCGCGCATCGCCTATGGTTTTTTCAACGACATTGCGCGCCATTGTCACGCCGTGGTCGACTTTCACACCGGTTCTTTTGATCGTAGCAACTTGCCACAGGTGCGCGGCGATCTGCGTCAGGACGCCGTGCTGGCGTTTACCCGCGAGTTCGGCGCTACCGCGGTGCTGCATTCGCCCGGGAGCAGCGGCATGCTGCGGCATGCGCTGACAGAAGTCGGCATTCCGGCGATCACCTTCGAGGTCGGCTCGCCGCTTCGACTGGAACCCAGCGAAATTGATTTTGGCGTTCAGGCGATGCACACGCTCATGCACAAGATGGGCATGACGCGCACATTTCGCATGTGGGCCGAACCGCAGGCGTTGTTCTATGCAGCAAAGTGGGTACGCGTGGATGCCGGCGGCATGTTGTTTTCAGAGGTGAAGCTCGGTGACCGGGTGCGTGCTGGGCAACGGCTCGGCAAAGTCATCGATCCAATTCAAAACCTGGAGAGTGCCATCGTCTCGCCGGTGCGCGGCAAGGTGCTCGGCATGGCGCTCAATCAGATCGTGCTGCCGGGGTTCGCCGCCTACCACCTCGGTATCGAGACCAGTGAGCAGCGCGTTGCCGAGGAGGCTGCGCGTGCGGCAGCGGCAAGCCTGGATGCGGGCGCCACGAATATTGATGACCCCGAGGAAGACGATGGAGCAGGCACCCCAATCGAGCGCGCGCCAGAAGACGAAGACGGCGAGCGCTGAAAGAGTTCAGCCTGATTGATGGGGCCTGACCTAACAAATTCTGAACGCCGTTCGCGGCATCATTTCTTCGCTTGACGAAAGCCGGTCTTGCTCTGCTAAATTCTTTTCCCGTTCGATCAACCGAGTAGGCATTTATGCGAAAGCCAATATTCGTACTCTCCCTCCTGTTTGCGCTCGCGTCGAGTGCCTTCGCCTCACCTGAGCAACCCAAGCCCGTTTTCGGCGAGAAAGTTGCGCCGACCGATTTTCCAGAACTCATCGCAATGATTCGCGAGGAGATCCAGCCCAGGGGCCGCTGGGAGTACGTGCCCGACTCGGAGCGGCCGAAGCTGGAGACCCAGTTGAAGGTGATGGAGAAACTGCTTGAAGGCCACGCTTCGGTCGACGAATTGTCAAATGATGAAAAGCTGCGACTGATCAACGCCCAGGAGCACGCCAACGCGATCCTGACCCAACACGACGGTCGGCGATTGATTTGCGAGCGCCACACACCTACGGGTAGCCATCGTCCGAAAAACATTTGCGTGACGTTGGCGCAGCGCCGCCAGGCAACCGAAGATTCACGGCGTTTTCTGGACGACGTTCAAGCCCACAGGGCGTTGAAAGCGTCGAACTGAGCCACAACTGGCAGCGATCGGTACTCGGTGGTTGGAAGCACAAGTCATTGTGCTTCCAATGTCGGGCAGAAACCAAGGGTGCAACGCGGCCAATTATTTGGCCTGAGCGCGGTCCTCAGACAAACCGATCCCATCCCGGCTTGGGTGTAAAGCGCGGGCCATACTTGACCGCCAGTGCCTCCAGCCGCGCCTTAAGTTTGGCGCCGCCCGTATCGCGGATGTACTGGATGGGGCCGCCGCGGAACGGCGCAAATCCGGTCGCAAAGATCACCCCGGCATCAAGATGCTCTTCGCTTTGCACCACGCCCTCGTGCAGACAGGCCACCGCCTCATTCAAAAACGGCAGGATCATGCGGTCTTCCAGATCGTCCGGCGCTTTGTAGCCGCTGGGCACGTCTGGTTTTATCGCGCGTCCGTCTTTCCAGGTGTACAAGCCCTGCCCATCTTTCTTGCCGCGTTTGCCGGCGCTGAGCAGATCCTGCAATTGCGTTGGCACCGTCATGCCCACGACCGGCCCCACCACTTTGCCAACTGACGCTGCTACGTCGAGCCCCACCACATCGGCCAGTTCGATCGGGCCCAT
>JANMSL010000488.1:0-21443 GCA_031389245.1 Lysobacterales bacterium
GACTTGCCACCCTGTGCGGCAGTTTTGTGACAGCGACATCGCCGAGTGCAGGTTTCTGACATAGCATGTGGCGTTGTTTGACGATCGATTTGGCTGGCCGCAGGCGCCGGCGTCATTCGTGACGAGAACCAGATGTCTGAACCGGGGGAACTTTTGCATGTCCACGCGTTGACCTTGATCGGTCGCGCGGTGTCCTGTCTGTCATGGCGTGGTCCACGCGCGCATTCGGGCGTGCATGAAGCGCGCAAGGCGATGCGTTATGCCCGCGCCAGCCTCGCCCTCGGTTTTGCCGGCAGCAAGACGCCCTGGTACGCGCTCGATTGTGCCATCGCTTCCATCGGCCGCGGCCTGTCAAAAACCCGCGATGCCCAGGCCCAGGTGCACACCCTGGATCGCCTGCTCAAACTTGCCCCCGATGATGAAACGCGAGCCGACCTGCGTCGCCAGCGCCTGCGTGCTTTGGCGCAGCGAGTGCAGGCCATGAAACTCGCGCAGAGTGAAGACCCCGGGTTTGCGCAACGGCAACGCGAACTTCGCCTGCTGGTACATGCGCTGGATGCGCTGCCGTGGGCAAGTATCGATCACGAGTCCTTGCGTCGGTCGATCGCGGTGACGCTGCGTCGTTCCGAGAAAGCCGAACGACGCGCGCTGGACGACGGCAGTAGCGACGACTGGCATCGTTGGCGCAGGCGCCGACGTGGCCTGGTGCAGCAACAGACTGTACTTAAACACTGTGGCATCGATGATCACGGGCTGCCGCCTACCCCGCACAAACTCTCTCAACAACTTGGTGAGTCGCAAGACTTCGCGATGTTGATCGAAAGCATCGACAAGGATCGCAACCTGCCCAAACCGCAACGACGCCGCATACTCGCACTCGTTCGCGACGCGCGCAAAGCAACCAATCGCAAAATTCGTCATCGCGTGCTCGCCGCGCAAGATGCTTCGAACGATCTTGATGCGCCGGGCACGCATCGACGCTGAAAGTCCGCATCCGCATTGCAAATGTATCGCCATCGCATTGTGTTACTTCCCATCCACTGAAATTGAAGGATCCCGACTCATGACCAAGAAGCCACAGAAGCCTGTCGCAAAAGCCGCCAACCCCAGCAAAGTGCCCAAACCGGGCGCGCCAAAAAAGCTGGTGAAGAAACCGGGCGAGGTGCTGGCAGCGGTGAAAGAGACCCCCGCTTCTCCCGCAAAACAGAAGCGCATCCATGGCAGTTTCTCGATGCCGGCCAGCGACTACGCGCTGATTGCCGAGCTCAAGGCGACGCTGAAAAAGGGCGGTCGCCCGGTCAAGAAGAACGAACTGTTGCGCGGTGGACTGCACGCGCTCAAATCCATGAACGACGCAGCGCTGCAGGCGACACTATCTGCGCTCAAACCGGTCAAAGCCACTCAGCGCAGCAAGTCGAAGTAGGTACTGGCGGTCAAACTGGCGGCGCGCAATCGTCTGGATCAACCGATCTGGTCTGTCACTGCCGCCGGGTGTTGCCGGCAAGGCACATGCGTCGCGATGTGCGCTGCGTTCTATATCGCAATCAACGCTGTGGCGATCGCGAAGTAGATCAACAGAGACAACAGGTCCTGGATCACGGTGGCCAGCGGTCCGGCTGCAAACGCCGGGTCGACCCCGGCGCGCGACAGCATGACCGGCAGCGCCAGTGCGACGACCGTGGCCACCGAACAGGCGGCGAACAACGACAGCGCCACAATCATCGCGATACGTGCATCATGCCAACCAAAACGAATAACAGGATAAATGAGCAGTGCCGTGGCTGCGCCGATAACCAGACCAGTCAACGCCTCTCGCGCCAGCATCTGGCGTACGTCGATGCCGAGCGACAGGCCGCGCACCACGACGGTCTCGGTCTGGGTGCCCACTGCATCCGCAAAATAGATGATGCCGGGAACGAAAGCCGCAAGCAGCACAATTTCGCTCAACGTCGACTCATAGCGGCCGACAATGCTGGCGGCGAGCAAGGCGCCCAGCAGGCCGATGAACAACCAGGGTAGTCGGTGCCACAGTCTGCTGGCCAGTGGTTCAGTGGTGGCGTGGCGTGCCGCCTCAGTGCTCCGGGTGAAGCCACCGATCCGCGACAAATCTTCGTCGTGCTCAGCGAGCATGACGGCCAGCAGTCGATGCGGCGGAATGATGCCAATGTAACGCCCGGCATCATCGACGACAGCAAGCGTCGACTCGCCATGCTGCACCGCCTTCCAGGCCGCATGCTCCCGATCGAGCAAGTGTGATACGCAGGGCGGATCAACATCCATCAGTCGCGACACCAGCGTGTCCGCATCAGCACTCACTACATCCTCAATGTGCAACAACCCGACCAGACCGCGCGTCGTCGACTCAACCACTGGAATATCCGAGATACTGAAATAGCGTCTCTGTGCAATCCGCGCACGCAGCAGGCCCACACTATCTTCAGGACGCGCGATCGGGACGTCATCCGTCGCCAACGATGCTGACGACCTGAACGCTGCAGCTGGCCCAATGGCAGCCAAAGGTGTCGGGGTGTTCATACGCAACCTACAGGCCAAGACGGGGCAGATCATGACGCATTCGCGCTTGGCGCACGCACAGCACCTCCAATCACGATCAAGTGCGTTGGAAATCTCGCACCCGGATCGATCGAGTGGTGGCGTAGTCAGGAGCTCGCTGGCTCGGTGCCGCGCACGCCAAAGACATAAAGTCCCGCGGTAATTCCGGCTGTTGCCAGAATCGAGCCCCAGCCCACCCACTGGACCAGACCGCCCCAGGAAGCCCAAGCCCCGTGCAGTGCGAAATACGCTAGAAAAACGCAGGCGCCGCCGTTGCTGACCACGCCGACCCAGATGACACTCATATCGCGTCGGCCGCGCAGCGCGGCTTTGAGGCCGAATACATAACCGACACAGAGCGCCAGATACGCCCAGCCCAGCAGACGCACAAACAGGTAAGTTGATTGAACGGGAAAGCCCGCTGCCTCCAGCACGGACTGCGGAAGCAGGATCAGCGGCAGGCACCAGAACAACACCGTCGCCGCGAGCTTTAGCACGAAGACTTTTGCCAGACTGTTCACGCGATGGGTGCCCTTGATGTTGGACGAAACCAGAGACGCTGCCAACGGAAATTGACCACGACCCACTTGGTCTCCCGAGCAAGAAATCTCAGGGAACGTCATCCGGCGTGGGATTCCCAACCAGATTGGCGCGCATTCCGCCGCCATACTGCGGGTGAATGTGGTGATCGCCGTAAGAGAGCAGGCGCAACACCGCGACCGGACGGCGGTACCAACTGGCCCAGGTCAGCGCTGTGTCGCCCGCCATGTCGGTAGCAGCTATTTTCGCGCCGGCGTTGAGCAGCAACTGGATGGTCTCGGCCGTGCCAAACGCGGCTGCGCGGTGCAGCGGCATTTCGGCGCGCGTGCGGCAATCGCGCATGAAGCTGCCCGTGCTTGCACCGGGATGGGTGGCAATGTTTGGATCGGCGCCAGCAGCCAGCAACACCCGAACAACCGCGTCGTACAGTATCCGGTCCTCTGAACACAGCGCGGCGTGGAGCGGGGTTTCGCCCGTCGTGGGCAATGAGGAATTTACCAAAGCGCCGCTTTCAATCAGAAATTGGCACAGCCGCCAATGCCCGTGAAATGCAGCGGCGTTGAGCCCGAGATCGTCTCCCAGCGCACGCAGCGAGAGACCCTGTTGCAGCAATAGACGCAGTGCACTGACATCACCGTAATAAGCGCACCACTGCAGCAATGAAGTTCCGGCTGCATCGCCGGCGCTCGGACTGCCGCCGGAAGCGAGGTGATCAATCACCAGATCAGTACGTCCAGCAGCGATTCGGCGAACAGTGTCAACCGTCATAGCGGAGCCTCTTCAACGCTGCGGATCTCGTGATGCGGAATCTCGTGATGCGGATGTTGCTTCCAATCGGCAGCGAGCGCAAGGAAACACACGTTGGCTCCCTGCAAGTTCGAGCACGGAACCGTGACGCGTCTTGGGCTTACGGCGCAACCGGCTCGAACTCAGCAAACATCCGACTGGAATCACACCATCGCGGCCGCACCGACGCCCTGAGTGTAGCCAGGTAAGTCCAGCGCCCGCGACTGCCAAGGCTATTGCGCTCGCATCTTGCTGGCATCCATGAACAGTACATTCCACCGATGCCCATCAAGATCGCAAAACCCGCACCCATACATGAATCCATTGGACTCCTGAGGCTCGCTGAATATCGTT
This sequence comes from Lysobacterales bacterium, assembly GCA_031389245.1. Taxonomy (GTDB): domain Bacteria; phylum Pseudomonadota; class Gammaproteobacteria; order Xanthomonadales; family Ahniellaceae; genus 0-14-3-00-62-12. The sequence goes on from JANMSL010000488.1 coordinate 4,234, forward strand.
CCACCCGCCGATCGCGCACGATTCGCCATGTCATCGACATGAACTCGATTGTCGGCACCGAGTGAGAACAATACTTCCGAGCCTTTTGCCGTGTCGGCGAGGGCATTGCGCGTGAAGCTGGCAAACATGTCCTGCGCGAACAGCATCAAGACGATTTTTTTGTCGCCGATGGTAAAGCTCGCGGAGTGATCACTGTTTCCTGGCCCCGGATTGACAGCAAAGCCGATCTTGGTGAAAAACGATACGGACTTTGCGACATCCTTCACCGGAAGGTTGATCCAAATATCCTGTGCCATGGGTAGGTTCTCCTCATCTGAGTATGCAAGCGTCGATTCGAAGTGTGCGAACCGGGTAAAGGCGCTCGGCACGCGGTAACAGCATGACGACGAAGTTCAAGCGACTCGACGCAGTGTCCGCTTGAGCGACGGGCTAGTGACTCTTGCTATTGCGCAGCAGGTAAATACCAAGCCATACAAACCAGACGATCTGTCCCAACCCGAAAACGGCGCCCAGTTCGCCAAGTCCTGGCACCAGCGTCAGCAGACCCGCTGCACCGACCACGACGCCAACGTAGTTCAGTGCTTTCGGCAGCCCGGCACAGCGCAATGCCGCCCAACTGATCAACAACACCCACAGACCGCCGACCAGCTCAACTCCGCCGCCTAAACCGTCTTGTACCGAAGCAACCGCCAGCCAGATCGATGTTGCCTGATCCGGATTTTTAGCGTAGACCTTGGCGACGGTGTCCAAGCCGATGTTTGCGATCATGCCACTGGCAATGACCAGGCCGGCCCAAATCAGGCCAAAGACGGTTGCTGTCTGCACCAGCGCCGGTGACCCTGCTTTCAACCGCTCGTGCAGGGCCAACGCCAGTACCACCAGGAACACGCCGAAGACCACATAGATGATCAGATTCAGTACTTGAAATATTTCTTTCTTGCCGAGCAGAAATGCCAATTTCTGCGTCGAGTCGAGCGCCGCCGCATTGTCTGGGGAGAGCAACGTCAGCATCACGGTAAAGCCAATGATGTAGGCCAGTGCCTCAATCAATGCAGCGACACCGCCCACCTTTTGAAGATTATTCATTTTCAGTTCCCTTGAGTTGAAAGTGACGCCTGTAGTCGAGGATCATTCTGCGAGGTCGCACACGCACTGACACCCATCTTTGACAGCAGCGGCCCGCGATGAATGTCCGCCCGCCGCAAGGCAGGCGTGATCCTCTTTTCGATTTGATGGCAGTCCCGGTTTCTGCCGGCGCTACTGCAGGAATCGACAAGCGGGCCAGCGCCATTCAAGGCCGCTTGGACCGCTGCCGCAGGGCAGCGATTGATCGACACTTGCCTTCATCCTTACATGGCTTGAGCGCGCGGTCAGGTGCCATTCGTACCGCTGTGCTTGGCGTGCAAGCGCGAAGCAACGGTGAACGTGCAGCTACTTTAGCTCGCCGCGCAACGATACCCCACACGAAGCGCAACGCGACACGAAGATCATCGGCGAAGGAAACACACACCAGTTGAGAAAACTGGGTGGTGTGAACGACGCTCCGCAGTGAGGGCATGCCGCGTTGATCAGGTACAGATCGAGCACGACTGCGCAGAAATACAACGCCAACAGAAGCAACCACATCCAATCCAAAGGCGCTTCGGTAGGCCAAGCCAGCGGTGCAATCCCCAAGGCGATGCAGGCCAGGACAAGACCGGTGCACATCCATCGCAGCCAGGACCGTCGCGACAGACCTGCCATTGCGCGAGGGGTCACCGAATTGGAATAATTACCTGACATCGTCGGACCTATCGACAGAATTGGAGTTCGAATGAGGTGCCCGCTTGAATACCGTGTGCATTGAGTGGTCGCCTTGGATTGGGCAGTCGTGAAACCCCTGCCGGTCTGCCGTGGCTGGATCACGCGAACAATTTAGCCGATGGCCAGAGGGCTGGTCAGCACGATGATGTAGCCGTCGGGATCGCGAAGCCAGTATTCCCAATTCGAGTTCTCGCTCCAATGGCGGGGCCTGATGACTTCGACATTCAGCGCCTCGGCCCGAGTCACGGCAGCGTCGAAGTCTTCCAGTTCGAACCAGAGCAATACGCCATTTCCGTAAGGCCGAAGCGTTGGATCTCCGAGCGGGCCGTGGTGGTGTTCCACTTCCCAGTTGTGCAGCTGCAGTACCAGCTTGCCACCCGAGTTCAGACGTTCGTACTCGTGACCACCGTGGCCGCTCTCGCAACCGAGCAGTTGCTGGTACCAACGACTGCTCGCCTCGACGTCGTGCACGCAAATAAGCGGGTGTAGCTGCATGATGGCTGCTCCTTCAATCAACTGTGACCAAAATTGGTTGATCCCCGACATCGCCTCTGGCGCGCTGGAGGTCTGCGTGCACGTGTTCGGCTGGCGAACACTGCGCATCGATCAAGGGCAATGCTTCCGCTTCGATGCCTTCACGATGCAAGGCACCGCGTCAGGCGTCTTGCAGTGTGTCTCTCCGTGGTCATTCTCGACCTTGCCGATGCGCCTGGCTACTTCGAGCGCCTTGTCGCGCAGCGCCGGCTTGAGCACTCCGATCGCAATCAGCGCACCATTCATCGCGTACCGTGCCCAGTTCGGCGAGCGCTGGATATCCTGCTCAATCGTCGTCAGCACCTTCTCGGCGTCGGCGTCGCTGATCGAGTCGGGATCATCCTTCAGGCAGGCGCCGAAAATTCCGTAGCCCATTTCACGGGTGAACTCCTCCGGCGACTTCATCCAGTCGCGCATCACCTGTGCGGCAATCGGGCTGCGCGCCAGGAGTTCGCACAAATAGCAGCCGAGGAAATGGACGGGCCCGTCCTTGAGAAATCGATCCGCGTCGACCCGGGTCACCTTGGTCGCGTCCGCGACCTGCAGCGCCAGCACGCGCGCCTCGGCGTTCCCCGTGTTCCACAGTGCCATCGCGAGCGCGTGGTCGACCTTGATCTTCTTGCGCAGTTTGGCGATTTCCGACGTCAGTACGCCGAAGACGTTGTCGCCCGATCCGTGGCGCTTGTAGATCGCGACCGTCTGCGGTTTTCCCAGCTTCCTGAGTGTCGCCAGAATTTCCTGAGCGTCCATCATTTCTCCATCAGCGCATGCTTCCGCAACGTGAACGCAGAGTGGGGCACTGATCGCGACCCGATTGGCGAAATTCGCGGGTACAGCCGCGGAGCGGCGGCGCCCTCATATGAAGTAAAACCACGGAAGCGGCGACACCATCAGCATCAACATCGTCCACGGAGCAACCGCAAGCCCAAAAGTATTTTGGATTGAGGCGCTGACTGCCCAGGACAGCGGTACTGAAAGGGCGATGTACGAAGGAATGGTGATTGTGTAGAAGCGTCTGAACCAGGCTCGAGTCGCCGCCGAGCCAGTAGTGCACTTTATGAGGGCGCGAATGGCTACGTAGGGAAAACACAGCGGTACGATAAGCCAGGCCAAGCCACCGTGGCCAGAGTACATAGCGTTGCAACCGGGAATTATTCCCATGGCAAACATCGCGAGCGGAAACCAGTACGAGATCGCGATCTCGCCCATGAAACCTTTTCCGTGGGAAGTTTGCCGGGCTTGGGTTGCCATGACTAGCGCCGCGAGATCCCGCCGCCGCACGGCAACGGTAGGTTGATGCCAAACAATTCGTCGGGGAGCGACTTGAACGCATGGTCAGCCAGCGCCGGAGCGCCGTCCTCTGCTGAATTACTGATGGACTTCGTCACTCCATCGCCTGCTGAAGCAGCGTCACCAACTGCTGAGCCTGTGACTTCGACAACTTGATCGGCACCATACTTGCGCCCAGCGGCGCTTTTGACGCGTAGACCAGGCCGACGAAAGAGTCGCCTTCGTTCGATTCCATGACGTTGATCTTCAGGCTTTTTGAGGTTGCGCCTCCGCTCGCGATCGACACCTGCCCAACGTCGCGCTTGATTTTGCCACCCAGCATCGCGCCTGTGAAGCTGCCGCTGCGGAAGTAGCGCCAGGCCAGGTTCACTACTGCAAATGCAAACACTGCCAAGAACAAATACTCAACGTTCACCAGACCTCCAATTCGCCGGCTGACGTGTGCCATGAGGGCTTGGCCGTGATGAAAAGCTTAGCGCGCATTTTCCCGAAACTGCACGACGTTGCCTTCGGGATCGTTGCCATCGCAGGCCCGGAAACCGCGATCCTCCCGCTCCTTTGACTTCGGACCGAGCGCTCCGCCAAGCGCCGGGGCTTTGCTTCTGGCGTCGTCGAGGCTTGCAACTGCAAAGAAAAGCTTGATCGGGGTTTCGGCGCGAAGTTCTGGCGGGTCAGCAATGATGATCTCTTCCGCGATGCGCTGCGGAATGGCGTGAATGACCAATTCCATATGCTTCGACTCAAGGACAACATGGTCGAGCTCGACATGAACAACACAAAGGGATGCAATGTCTTGGTAAAACCTTGCCACTCGAGTGAGGTCTTTGGCGAAAATGACGGCTCCGGATTTTGCTGCTTTCGACATTGTTTCTCCTCCAAAACTTACGAAGTATGCGGTTGCTGCGCGGCGATGCGCCGGAACTTGCCTACCCCGGATTTTCGCGCATGTGACACTCGCACGGGATGATTGCGCCTGTGCGAAGCGCGTCAGCGCAAGGCCTTGCGGCTTTCTGATTTTTTTACGACTCTCTCGGGCGCCGAGCTTAAGTCGCGCTGTAGTCAAATGCGCTGTCCACCAGCCGTTGCCATCGACGCTGGCGGTGGCGATAGAACAACCAGGCGAAGGCCCAGACCCATGGTGTCAGGACGCCCGCCCTGACTTCCACTCGATCTGAGTAGATACAGCCTCCGTCGGCGGAGCGGATGGTGATCAGATGATCCCATTTGGAGATGAGGCTACCGTAGCCGTTATCGCGCAGTTCGACGTGCGCATCGCTGCGCGACGGAACCGAGATATCGATCGTCTGGCGGCCGAACGGGATCAAGCCGAATAGAAGGACCCGCACGACATACTGCTGCTCTTCCCATCGCTCGGGCAGTGCAGGTGGGCTGACCGCAACGAAGGTTACCAAGGGCGAAGCCACGTACTGCAAAAGCCGTAGCGTCACTACTTCCTCAAGGCAACGCTGGAGTGAGCAAGGCAGCAACGTAGACCTTGCTACCAACATAGGCTTTTCCTTTTGCAGTTGCGCCACGTTGAGCCGCCACACCCAAGGCGTCAGTTCGCATGAATGGTCAGCGCTTAGGGTCCGGTGAAAACCATTGAAGCAGTGCATGAGTCCAGCTGCAAGCTTGTGTCGAGTTCGCAACGCATTGCGATGCTTGTGGAAACCAGGCCCTTCGATTCAACGTCGCGTTCGATTGCGATGACGGCGCGCTCTTTTTCCAGCACCCAGCTCTCCAATCCATGGCGCGAAAAGAACGCTGAGACCTCGGCCTCTGACGCCCCCTTCGCTGGCTCTTGGGCAAGACTGGCATTCCAATGTTCGAGTCTTGCGGCGCCGTCTCCATGATCATCGAAGCAGCTGGCCAACAGTGCTGAAGCCGCAACCGCAAAAAGTGCTCGACTAACGATCACCGTGGACCCCGTTGCCGTTTGGCGGTTGCACGCGCGCTAACCCCGTCGATGAAAGCCGGTCCTGCGTCGCCCGTGTGAAAACATGCTCTGCGCTGCTCCGCCCGCGGGCGGCAGCGAAGCTGGCCCACACTTGAACCAAGACAGCTGGAGCCCGCCCAGAATGGGCAGACCGGCAACTGCGACGATGTCGGACTGTCTGACGATACGAATTCAACGATTGAGGTCAGCCGCTGCTGACGATAGGAAAAGTCAAGCATTGCCGACGGGTTGAATAGCATATGTGGCTGTGACCTGCGCAAACGGCTGCTCCGCTCCCTGCGAGTAGAGGTGTGTCTCCAAGGAGGCAGTTGACCTGCCACGACGCAGGAGCTTGGTGACAGCGATCACGTCTGCGTCCCCGGCAAAGCGGAGGTAGGTGATGTTCAAGCAGGTGGTGGTGACCAAGGCGTTCGGTCCGTAGAACGCGTGGACGCAGGCGTACAGTGCTGTTTCCGCAAAGCCCAGGCTGATTGGCCCTGACAAAACCTTTTGCCCCGAACCTGGCGGCAGATCGTGACTGAAGTAGGTGTCATTGACGGGCATCCGCATCCGCACACAGTCGGTACCAATCCCTTCTATCACTTCGCCTCGATGATCGACAGCCGGCAGGTTCGCCATGAGCAACGCTGAAAGATCTTCTGGTGTCATTGGCATTGCAGGCCCCGGTGTTGAGCGCGTACCCACGAGTTGCGAGGCGCCCGCAACACCTGGGGCGCCGAATCTTGTCTCAGACTTTACTGTCGGAGCGTGGTGTCCCACTCAACATCGCACACCGCACAGTAGAAGCAGATGGGATCGCCGTCTGCACGTTGCGTGATACTTGGCTGTGGCAGATGCGCATCACACCTGGGGCAATGATAAGCACGCAGCAATTGCCGGTCCAACCGGGCCCACCATGCGATGCCTCCCAAGAAGCAAGCCAGGCCAAGCCAAAACTGAATGTCGAAGCGTCCCCAGTCCCGCCACAGCAACATGATCCCAATTCCGTGCGGCAGAATCGTCAAGAAGTTTCGGATCAGGAATCGAGTTCCAAAGCGCTTATCGTTAATCCTTTCCATCGTCCTTCGACACCTCGGTGGCGAAACATCAGAACTGGAACCAAGGCGCCTGGCTGCACAAGCATATCAAATCGATCCACCATGCCGCTCACTGGAGCAGCCCTTCCGGTGTAGCGAGGCCGAATGTCAGTAATGTATCCGACGCGTATTTCGATGGGCTGACACTCAAGCAAATCTGCACCCGGCGGCTCTGGCCGGTGGTTGGAAATGGATCGCAGGTTGCGAAACCGCCAAGCGGTTGGGCGTACGCTTGAGCAAGTTGTTTAGCGTCACGGCTCAATGCGGGGCGACCATCGATCGCGCGGTCGCGTCACTTGCCCGTTGCAGTGATCTGTCCAAACCACAGCCGATTCCCATCCGGATCATCGATTCGGAACTCGGTCATGTCGTAAAAGGTGACTTCCAGATCAGGTACAGCCAAACCAGTGGTGCGGACGTGCCTGTGATACTCAACAATGTCGTCCGGGTAAAAGTAGAGCACGGAAAAACGCGGTGCAGCAGGATGAACATTGATCGATTGATCGACCATCAGACGGCATTCGCCAAAGATCAGCATCGCCCAGTGCCAGGCGTCATTTCTCTGCTCGACGCTGAAGCCGAGCTTTTGGTAGAACTCGATACTCGCGGGCATGCTGCGCACGGGAAGCATCGGAATAAGACGGTTCATCTTCACTGGATGCCTCCGGGATAGTGGTATGACGGTGATTGCATGACACCTGACGCCGGGCGATCGGCTTGAACTCATGGTCAGACCGCCAGCTTGATCTCATAGAAACGAGTGCCGGGCAAGTGGGCGCTGTTGTACGCAGGTATTCTCGACCAAACCAAGCTTGTGATACAGCCCTTGCACACGCCGGTAGTTCACCAGCAGCTCTGCTTGCCTAGATCATCGAGCCGCGGGAACTCTTGACGCGCGACACCGCTGCCCTGCAGTTCCGCCAGTAGGTGACAATGACTTGGCCGGAGTTCGTTGGTAGCGACGGCACGCTGACGCTGTGCGCAGGTGCGAACTGAAGCGATGCGATAGCGCCGGGGCGTTTATCGCATCGCTTTGCATCAGTTACGGAATTCCGCAGGGGCCGACCAGCGGGTCTTGGGTCGTTGTCTGCATCAGCAGTGTAGGATACTCAACGCCATCGTTCTGGCCGTCGCAATCGGTATCGGCGATCAGGCGATTGGTGCCAAGAACCCGCTCAGCGCCATCGATCACGCCATCGCCATCGGTGTCGATATTCTTGAATGCATAGCCGAGCGGTGCCGATGAGGCCGGGTTGGTCAGGGGCAGGTAGGTCGAGAACTGTGGTTCGGACAATTGCGAGTCGAGCAGCAGCGCGAACGACTTGTGGCTGGCGCTGTAACGCAGATACACCGCCTGTGGCGTAGACGGATCAGCGAGGTTGTTGCAGCTGCCGAATTGCGCCGGGCAGGTCGCCAGCAGATAACCCTCGATGCCGTCGGAGTGGAAGGTGCGTGTATCCAAGGACTCGGTGCCGTTGAGACTGGGGCAGCGGCGCGTGAAGCCGAAGGTGTTCTCGCGTGAATCGCAGCTGCTGACCGACAGCAGGCGTTCCATCGGACGCATGGCAACGCCGAACATCGAGCGCTTGCCCGAGAACACATAGAACGAGGCACGCGCAAAGTAGCCGTATTGCTCAAGACCGGGGTATACGTAGTTGCTGGTGGTCGGGCGCACCGGGCTGGCTTCGGTGGTGGGGTTGCGATATGACGGGCCCGTATCTGACCCCAAGCCGATTCCGGTCCCGAACTCCGAGGAATTCAGCGCAATGTAGGGCCTGGCGGCGAAGGAGCCGTTGTACGCCGACACGGCCAATTGCGGTACCACCGTGTACAGCCGATCGCCCGTTATCTTCATCGCGAACATCGGCGTCAGTCGATTCTGCATCTGCTGACGCCCCGATGTGCCCAGCGCACGCTTCACCGCGTTGCCGACATTGGGCATACCCCAGCCGCGGCTGCCGAATACCTGATTGCCATCAGCTGTCTGTTTCAGCGTTTCGTACACGGCATCACGCTGCAGCAGCGGATTGACCGAACGAATCAAGGCGCCAGCGCTGGCGGCAAGCGGTGTCGACATCGAGGTACCGGTGCAGAATCCCACGCCATCGGTGCCGATGCCGAAGTTGTTGTCGCCGCAGATGGAAGGCGAACCATTATAGGATTTTCCGGGCGGGACCAGCGCCAGAATGTGACGGGCTGGCGCAACGAAGTCGAGCTCTGGACCTGAGTTGGATCCACATTCATAGAACGTCGATGACGAGGAGTTGTAGGAGGTGGGACAACCATTCACCACGTCTCCGTCTTCCTGGCCAAACAGGCGCTCGTCCCAGAGCCGCTTCTGCAGATCGGTACCGCCCACGGCAATAGCCATCGGGTCGCGACCCGGAAAACCGACACCGGTGAGATTGTTGCCCGCAGCCGCGAAGAACAGCACATCGCGCGATTTGGCCTTGCGCAGTACGCTGCACCACTTTGACTCGCTGCCTACAGATGTAGTCGGATTGCATGGCGTCGCGGCAGATGGGCCGCCGAAGCTCGCGCTGACGATCTGAGCACCGCCATCGATCATCCAATGCAGTGCATCTTCCTTGTCGAAGAGATGTGCCAATGCCGGCGAAGGAAGCTCTCCGGAAATCATTCCATTGACGCGTGAGGCCAGCACCTGGCAATCGGAGCAGGCACCGGCAATCCCTCCCGCGCCCGTGTTGCTGTGCTTGGCCTTGATGGTGGAGTACACATGGGTAGCGTGGATTGCTTCACCGGTAATTCTATCGCTCAAAAAAACCTGGTCCCCGAACGTGAGGGTTGGACCTGATTCCCACGATTGGGTGAGGTAATTGTAAATCGATCCCGTTGCTGCACTGGCACTCTGTGTGGACAGGTCGATGCCGCCGATGAGTCCAAAGCCATAGAAGTAGGGGACGGATACCTGGTCTTGCAAAAAATGGACATAGTTTGGCTCCGGCACAGCTCCAACAAGCCGCCTGCAGCCGTTGCCCCAGAATTCTGTCAATGGACACACTGTTTCCTTGCGCGAACTGAAATCCCAGGAGCCAAAGTGCGGGAGATAGTATTCGGTGCCGACGCTTGGCACTGTGCCTCCGTCGTTGACGGCCACGCGTGCCGTACCCGTGGTGTAGTCCCAGGCCTCGGTAAAATTCATCTGGCCTGGGTGCAGCGCCCATTGGTAGCCATCGAAGGTGCTGCCCGAGCCGGGCGGCGCGGAGAAGTAGGTGTCGGTGGGCGTCACCGCGGCCGCGATCCCGGCCAGTGCCAACAAAACGGCAGCGGACAGGCTGCGCCGAATAGGAGGCAGACAGGTTGCTGATTCGAATATGCGCATGGATTTTCCTAGTAAGTTGTCGATGAATCATCTCGACCCGGCGGACCGACACTTTGTTTTCCGGACAAGTCTTGCCGTCGGGCATTACGCCAAAGAAGATGTCTGCACCCCTACGGGTGCTGCACGACTGAGGCTTAACTTGGAGACGCGTGAATCGTCGCGATAAGCGATCACTTTTCGATCAATTTCGATCCTCGGCCGACCTGACTTGCACAGGTGTGAGGTACCGAACAGCCGGGGACTCGCCCTTTCGCACACGACTCGGCATACAACTGTCTGCGCTACAAGGATTTTTGTAGAGATGGACGCCGCAGCGCGACTTGCGCTTGGTCTTCTACAGGCTAGAGGGTGATTTGAGCTGACACGGGCACCTAGGGCTGCATCAAGCCGTTGCGGTGCGGCAGCGGTAGATTGAACTGCACTTGTATGACAACTGTCGGCTCGAGCATTTAATTGCAGGCAATCACGAAAGCCGAAAGTCACTTCCCCACATTTTCTTCGTGTGGAAATGGGCGCCTCCAACGTTGCTTCTCACACTGCGTTCAGCTGCCAAGCCAAAGACAGCAGATGATGGGGACAGCATGACGCGCCGGATTTTTCATATCACGCCATACGTCACGTTAAAGGAAAGGTTGGAACATGGGCGCTAGCACCGCGCTGAGCCGCCGCCGAGGGCGGTGTGGCTGCAACGATTGGACTCACGAGTGATCGACTTGAGCATTCCAGTAGGCCCTAATGCATCCACGGATACAGGAGCAAAAGCACGCACCGGCATTACTCGCGCACATGCCTGACGATCACAAAACCTTCGTCCTCAGCTGGAGTTTGAAAATAACTGGTTACCGCATCGAATTCCGCTTCCGATGTAAACGCCGACCCAGCTGGTAGACCCTGGCTTCGTTCCCTGAGCTGACGCTTGCAGGTTTCATCCGATGCATCGACGAAGTGCAACTCGTGGCGCACGTGCGCACCGGCGCATACCGCGCGAAACCAATTCCGTTGGTTCTTGGTGTTGCCCGGGAAATCCAGAACCACCGAAATCCCGTGCGCCAAGATGGATTGAACCGGGCCGATCAGTGCGTCTTTCACGCGCGCCGAGCACCTTATGTAATCTTCGATATCCAGAATTTCGCCAGGGAACAACTTTGCCAGAAATTCGTCTTCGACCAAGAGTACGCTGTTGGTCTTGCTCGCCAGCTCCTTGGCCAGCGTGGATTTCCCGGCCGCCATCTTTCCACAGAGAAAGTACAGCATTGCTTGGTCGGACATTCGACACGTCCTCGCTTCCAAATCAGGGCGCAACGCCGCCAGAAACCACCGCGGCACAATATCGGTTGCTTGATAAAAACAGCGTCCTCGAAGCTCGGCTTGCGCGCATGCTGTTGATGCAACTGTTGGGCATCATTTCACTGCCTGGCGACGAAGGAAGAGCAAGCTCCACAGCGGACCGAATATAAACCACAAGAAGACCGAACCAAACGCGATGCGGAACCATAAGTAGAGTCCCCGAGTGACCGCCTCATCGTCGACATAGGCAATCAGGGCGATCAGGATCGTGACGGTGATCATCCAGGCGACGATGCAGCGTAACCACAGTTCCAAGTCATTCCGAATCACAGGCCAGCCGCGCGTGGGAGCGACGACCGGCGATGGGCCGCCCGCGAACCGATGAGCGAAGCGCTGGTCAGCCCACGCAACGACAACGCTGCCGAAAGCAACAGTGAAGCCCACATAGGCCGTTGCCAAGCCGTGGGCGAATGTAGCTGGGGTACCGGCCTGCAGATCCAGCGCTGTGAATGCGAGCAGCAACAGGTCTACGGCGGGTAAAGAAAACAACAGCGCTCGGCTGAGTTGGTTTCGCTGCAACAAGTAGCGAGCTGCAAGGGCAAGGACCAGCAGCAGCCAGAACGATGTCTCGCAGCCAACGATCAACCAGTAGAGGTAAACGGTCTGGTTCGCCATTCAGGGCATGGCCTCAGGGTCGATTGTACGTTGCATCGTTTGAGTCAAGCTGCCGCCGTTCGAGGCAGGTGGAATACATCGCGTTCCAATCCATCGGGAAACTTTCGCCTGTCCGTCTTGACGCCACCCAAGCGCAACACCAGCGCGCGGGCCGCTGCGTTTTCATCCGTCATATAGGTTTCTACCGTCGGCCACCCGAAGCCTTGATATGCATGCTGGATGGCAGCCTGTGATGCCTCACGCGCAATGCCGGTACCGCGAGCTTTTGGAAGCAGCCACCAGGTAAGTTCGCGTGGCCAACCCTTGCCTTGCCAATAACCGCAGACGCCAACCAGATCCTGTTGCTGGCGACGCTGAATCGCCCAAACGCCAAAGCCACGCAGATGCCAGGTTCTAAGGTCGGCAGCAAGCCGCGCCGATGCGGCGGCGGAGGTCAATGGCCCGCTGTAGTGCAAAGAAGCCTCCGCGTCGGTGTAGAACGCTTCGTACAGGTCTTCACAGGCTGCACTCAATGGCACAAGTAGAAGTCGATCGGTAGGGAGCGTCGGTATTTGCATGCTCTGCATTCGGGATGGTGGGTGGCCTGTCGCCGCCTACCGTTGGAGATAAGCAGCACCGAGCGTGTGCAAGATCGTTGCACGCCGGGTTGATTGAAGGGTCAGGCCCAGCGCGCAAGCAGTGCCGCAACATAAAGCGCCGTCGAGAAGACGATGCCATGAAACGGCACACGGAACCAGTAGCGCCAGCCGAGAAACACATAGCCAGCGAGCAGGGTGAGGCCAACGCCGAGCAGGAACCCGGAAGCAAACAGCACGTCGGGTTGCATCAGGGATAAGTACCCAAAGACCAGCCCGAACAGGATCGCGCCGAAGCTGTGACTCGCGTTGAATCCGACCCAGGCTTTCCACATGGTTGTTTCGCGCGTGATCATCGGCGAAACCTCCTGCAGCCTTCGCATGAGCTCTGCATCGCGCGGATAGAACTTGTTTCCGCGAAAAGTGAAAAACAGGTGCGCGCAGCCGAGCCCGAGAATCACGAATGAACTCGCGGCCATCAGCATCGAAGCGAGACTTGGCATGGGGAGATTCCGGCTGGGCTTGACGCTGCGTCAAACCGGCGCTGCAACGCACGTCAAGCTTGCAGAAGAGTACATCCAGTGGCCGCAACAGACTGCAGCTGGAAACGAAAAAAAACGGGCTCAGCTTCAAGCACGATGCTGGCTACTTGCGGCGACGTGTCGATTGGCATCCAACTACTCACTGACGTCGATCCGCAATGCGGCTTCAATTTGAATGAATCGTCAGGACTCCACGCGGTCCGGAAGCGAAGACCAACTTGGAAGCTTGTGTTTTCTAGCGCCATGCCTGAAGTACATGGCCATGGACGCAGCGAACAATACCGCCGCTGCTGCGGCAAACGGGAGCACCGTCAGCGGAGGCATGGCGTAACGGAACCAACAATACATTCCGAGGAGAAAGCCCCAACCGACTCCGAAAAATGCACCCATCGCCGCGAAGTTCACGAAGAAGCCGGCGAAGTGTGGTGGTGGAAAACTGAACCCCAGGCGCCACAACACTCGATGAAATGGAGGCGCATAGGAACTGCGCTTCAGATCGGTAGCAGCCAGTCTTTCCAATGCGATGGAAACTTTAGCGGGATAGTTCATACAGACCTAACCCGGTGCCAAACCGCAGCCGCAAGGCAGCGGTTGGTCGGCGCGAAACTTTCCATCGGTGTTCGGTTTGGATGCATGGGCAAGTCTCGACACGGAATCCCCTTTGCTTGCTAACGCCATGTTTGCGGCTGCAGCACGATAGTAGTTGTTCGAAGCGTGCCGGTGGAACGGCAATCGGCTTGAACATCTATTTGGGCGCCATAGGGACTTGAACCCTGTCAATCGAAATCCCAGGTTCGCGTGATGCAGAGAATGTCTATGTCGTCCACTGAAGGGATCGGCGGGAAAGGGCTGGCGAGCTCGCTGATCGCGACTGCCGCATCGTCAAGAATTTTTGAGCCGCTGGACTTGACAACCTCGGCGCCAAGAAATTGCCCATCGCGACCAATGGACACGGTCACAACGACCAAGCCGCTTAACTTGAGTCGGCGAGCTTCCTCTGGATAATGTTCGTTCCCAACCCCTTCTATCTTTTTCTTCCAGCGCTCAAGATATGCCCGGTATTCCGGCTGCCGTACGTTGGCACTGATGAACTTGCGCTTCGGACGTTCGCTCAAGCGCGCAGCGTTTTTGCTTATCTCTTCGGATAGTCTCGCGATTTCTTCGGATCGATGCTTCAATTCTTCGGCTGTTAGCGGGCGATCCTCGGCCGTCGCTTCGGCTGGAAACCCTGCTGCGTGGACTGGTCCACACCAAATGTGATGGACGCAGAGCGCGAGGAAAGCCAAGAGAATTCTGTGCATTGGTCTAGCGCCATGTTAGGTAGCCTGCGCGGCTGCAAAACTGCGAAAAAACTTGACGCGTGCCTGCGGGTTTGCTCGAACATGTTGGACACACGACTGCCAGGCTACGTGCATTGCGCAGCCTACGCAGCAAACCAGCCGGTATCGTCGTCGCCGCGACGGACGACGAAATAATACTGCCCGTAGCGACACGCCGCGAGTGCCACGCACGCAACGACACGCGCCGCAATTTGCGTGGTGCCGACGCACCCATTCGCGTCTCCGGGGCTCTGGATTCTGGAGCCGCGCTTCCAGGTCAGCGCTGACTGCGTGCAGTTCGTCGTCGACCCAGTCCATGCGTTTGCCGATGAATTCGATTGACTCAGTCTTCGAACCCATCGCGCAGCAACACCTCGGGCTGCATCACGAAGACATCATCGAAATGCGACTGCATCAACGTCGCCGGCGGCGCGGACACATAGAGGAGGACCTGCGCGGAAACACCGGTCGGGCCGCTGTTGACCTGCGCGGTAGTGTCGGTCCAGGCGCCTGTCGTCAGCACCTGCGGTGAGTAGGCGGCGATCGTTGCAGTGCCAGCGCAGTCCGCTCCCGCAAGCACTTCGATCGCCACGTAGGCGCGGGCGTTCGCGGGGGTGCTCGCCTGCGGCAGCAATACCTTGGCGCCGAAGTCGTAGTCGCGGTTCGGGCTCAGTGCGATGCACTGGCTCGCATACGGCGGATTGCGGAAGGTGCCCTGCGGCGGCAATGTGCCTAGCAGCGAGCCGGACTCAGCGCCATTCGCATGATCAAGGGAACTCCAGTTGGCGGTCACGCCGAAAGCGTCAAATGGTGTCCATCCATCGAGATTGCCGACGAATTCGGGATTGATCACCAGGTTCTGAGCGCAGATTGGTGCGGTCTGCAGGCAAAGGGCGAGCAGAAGCGGAAGCTGAATTCTCGAGGTCATGACCATTACTCGAAACCATTGGCGAACAATGCGTCCGACATGACGTCGACGCGCTCCAGCACGATGGCGTCGAAATGGCCGGATGTCGTGGTCAGCAAATCGAGTGATCCTTCGACAACGGCAAGCGAGACCTCCACGGTGGAATAGTCCGTCCATTGGTTGGTAGGTACGTTGATGATCGCCGCGGCAGAGGGCGCGACGAAGCTCGCGGCGTTCGGGAAGGTGACAATGCCCTCGCCCGTCACGCTGCCAGTGCAGGTCTCGCCACCGGTGTTGGCGCGATAGGTCCAGCGCAGGCTGACCCGATCTCGATCGAGATTGCTGCTGCCGTCGCCATGGGCGAGACCCGAAAGGCGATAGCTGCCAGCTCCCGGGATATGGATGCACTGCGATAGTCCGATCAAGGTGCCGGCAGCGGGCATGCTGGGATCCCCGCGCGTGTAGGAAATATGCGTCGATCCAGTGCCGCTCGCACCGGTACTGCTCCAGCTCGCAGCCCCCGGCCACACTGCGGCCCATAGGCGCAGGTCTTGGCTGAAACCCGGGTTGAGCACGAGATTGCCGATGCCCTGCAATTCATAGGCGCCGACATCGCCGGCGCCGAACATGTTGGTCACCACGGTCATATCCTTGTCGTGCATGCTGCCGGTGATATCGGCCGTATCGGTGACGCCGGAAAAATCCACCGCCGGCGATGCCGCCCGCAGACCGTAGTCGTCGCGCTGCGGGTCGATGAAGCGTGGTTCGGCGTAGAGTACCGACGGGCTGTTGACCAGGCTGAGCAGTTCGCTGGCGATGACGTCATCGATGACGCGGGTGCCGCTGATCTGCGCAGTCTGCTTGCCCGGCTGCCAGACGATCGACTGCTCCAGAAGCAGACCGTTGGAAGCGGTGATGACCGTATTGCCGGAAAGCGTGTTGCCGGCGATGGTGCTGCCGCGGATTTCCAGCGGCACACCGTTCAATGCCTCGATCACGCCGCGTTGCAGGACATTGCCGCTGACTACGCAGTGGTCCAGCGAGGGCGGGTAGGCATCCCATGCGTTATCGGCGCGCAGCACCGCGCCGGCGGTGTTGTCCTGAAGGAAGCTGCGGGTAATGTGGGCGCGGCCCTCTTCCGAGACCACGATGACCGCGCCACCGGTGGGGTTGTTGCTCGCATCGAGACTGAGGTTGCCGACCACGCGGCTGCCTTGCATCTGGAACTGGCTGCCGCGGGGAATGCCCACTTCGTTGTCGTCGTGGCCGACGTAAACGGCCGACGCCTGTGGCGCGATGTTGGACTCGATCACGCCGCCGTCGATCAGCGCGCTGACGTCGCCCAGATCGTCATAGGAAAAATGGTTCTGCAGATCGATTGCGCCGCCGCGTTCGCTGGCGAAGTTGTTGCTGATGCTCGCGCCGCCGTTCAGAACGAAATGGGTTCTGCCGGTGTCACTGTCCTCCAGTCCTTGCAGCGCGACACCGCCGCCCCAGCGTGCCTCATTGCCGTAAATGGCGGTGAAATCGGCAAAACCGCTGCTGCCAACGGTCGCCTCGGTACTGCCCAACCAACCGTACATGTACAGGCCGCCGCCTTGGTTGACGGCGGAATTGTCGAAGATCGAGCTGCCGGGCGCCGTCATCGTCATATCCGCCTGCCGCAGGTAGATGCCGCCGCCGTTGATGTCGGCGCTGTTGCCGTTGATCAGGTTGTCGTTGCTGATGATCAGCTCTGCAGAATTACCGGTACCCCGGAAGTAGATACCGCCGCCATAGTTGGCGCGGTTGGTGTCGATCGCCATTTCGATCAGCTCGACCGTGCCATCGCCGGCGTAGTTGATGCCGCCGCCTAAACCATTGCCGGCATAGCCGCCGGTGAGCCGCAGCAGGCGGAACCTG
>JANMSL010000724.1:0-4432 GCA_031389245.1 Lysobacterales bacterium
ATGACCACCAAAAAGCCGTTCGACCAACACCTCAACTTCGCCACCCGTGTCCTTGCGCCCAAACAGGCGTGCAGGCAATACCCGTGTGTCGTTGAACACCAGCAAGTCGCCCGACTTCAACAATGTGGGTAGATCGCGGAACTGACGGTCATGCAGGCCATCGGCTACGGCATCAAGCACCAGCAGCCGACTGGCCGAGCGTTGCGCCAACGGAGCCTGTGCGATCAACTCGGTCGGCAGGTCGAAATGGAAGTCGGATTTTTTCAAAGTTGATTCAACGCGTTACGGAGCGGCGCAATGCGCGCGACGGACAAATGGGGGTGGCGAGTTTAGCTGTATCGACGATGTGGCGTCGCGCGAGCGCACTTGTAGTCGGGATGAAACCCGGGGGTGGTTCTGCTTTGTTGTCTCGGCTCTGTGACAAAATTCAATGGTGAGCGAATAGGCAAAGCAGGAATTGAGCGCCGTCGTAGTTCTATCCCGGATTGCGCTGCGTTTCATCCAGGCTACGCGCAGTTGATCATGCTTGAACAGAGCGAGTGCAAAAGCTTCGCGGCTGCAAGCCGCTCCCACAAGGGCTACGCGCAGGCACAGCACCAGATATGAACCCTGGCTTATCCACGCTCATTGCGGCATGGACACTGCTTGCGGCAAGCTAGCGCGACTGTTCCAGCTGGCGGCACCATGAACCCACTTCGATATGCCATCTTGTTGAGTCTGGCAACGCCGGCCTTTGCGGATGAGAATGCGTGCACGATCGCGGTGCCCTGCCCTTCGTGCGCGCCGCCGTTGTTTCTGGCCGCGGGCCCAGCCGCAGACGATGCCGGCCGCGAGGCCGCGGACACAGTGCTCAGTGCGCGGCGCATGGCGATCATCGCCGAAAACCAGTACCGCGCTGAGGGCGATGTGCGTTTCTGGCGGGCCGATCAATTCATGTGGAGCGAAGCGCTGGCCTATGACGCGGAGGCGGCTGAAGGCCGGATTGATGTACCGCTACGCTTTCAAGACCGCGATATGCTGGCCACGGCGACCAGTGCGCGCTGGAGCGAGAGTAGCGACAGTCGTCTCGAAGGCGTGAAGTTTCAGCTGCGCAGCGGCCGCGGCAATGGCCATGCCGATGCGGTGACCATAACCCAGCAAGACTTGACGCGACTGGATCGGGCCAGCTTCACCAGTTGCGACCCGGCCGACCCGGCCTGGTCGATCCATACTCAGCTGCTCAGTATCGACAACCAGCGCAATCGTGCCACCGCACGCAACGTGACTCTGCGTCTGGGCGAAGTGCCGGTATTTTACTTTCCTTGGTTGCAGTTTCCGACCACCGACGAACGCGCCAGCGGCTTGTTGGCGCCCACGCTAGGCAGTTCCAACAATGCCGGTATCGATCTGGTGGTGCCGGTGTATCTGAACCTGGCGCCCCAATACGACGCCACCATCAGTCCGCGCTGGATCGCCGATCGCGGTGTAATGCTCGGCGGCGAATTCCGCTATTTGGGGCGGTCGTTCGGCGGCGAGCTGGATTTCAGTTATCTCGGTAACGACCGCAAGATCCAAAGCAACGCAAACGACACTCGCCATTCTTTCGATTTCAAGCATCGCCAACGTTTTGGCGCCAATTGGTCACTCGCGGCCGATCTGCGTGACGTTTCGGATGACCGCTATTTCGAGGATTTCGGCGACTCGCTCACCGCTGTCGCTACCAGTCTGTTGCCGTCGAGCGCGTATCTGAGCGGCCGGGGCAATGGCTGGACCCTGAGCATGGGCGGGGACCGAGTGGAAGTCACCGACCCACGGTTCGTCGCCGGGGCCGAGCCGTACCGGCGCTTGCCCAGAATTTTTGGATCGTATACGTCGACCAATTTGCGCGGGCCCGTCGTCGGTGTGGACGCTGAGTGGGTGCGCTTTTCCAAGAACGACTTCATTGGTGGCGACCGCTACGACATGACGCCGTGGATCACCTGGCCGTTCGAGGGAGCGAGCTGGTTTGTTCGCCCGCGCTATGCCTACCGCTCGACCGGCTATACGCTCGATCGCGGAACCGAGCGCTCGCCCACGCGCAATGTACCCATCGCCAGCCTCGACGCCGGGCTGTATTTCGAGCGCAAATCCGGCAGTCACGGCTGGACGCAAACTCTGGAGCCACGCCTGTTCGGCCTGCACGTGCCGTATCGGGACCAGGACGACCTGCCAGTGTTCGATACTCAGGAACTGACGTTTGGATTCGCCCAGCTGTTTCGAGAAAACTCTTACACCGGCGCCGACCGCCAGACCGATGCAAAACAGGTCGCGCTGGCCTTGAGTTCGCGCTGGCTTGACGCGCAGGGTCAGGAGCGTGCGCGAATTGGACTGGGCCAGGTGCATTACTTCGATCCACCGCGTGTGCTGCTGCCGGGTGCCGTTGCGCGCACTGATTCGGGTTCAGCGTACATAGCCGAGATCGGCATCGCGCTATCCGACGACTGGTCGTTCAACATCGCGCAGCAGTGGGATCCGCAAATCAATCACAGCGTTTTGAGTTCAGCCGGGTTGCAGTACCACTTCGACAATGGCAGCCTGGTCAATCTCGCCTATCGTTACCGTCGCAACCAGCTGGAACAAGTCGACGTTGCCACGTCAATCGTCTTGAACGAACGCTGGAAACTGGTCGCACGCTTCAATCAAAGCCTGCTCAACGACGCACTGCTGGAAGCCTTTGCCGGTTTCGAGTACGAAAGTTGCTGTATGGCTGTGCGCCTGCTCGGACGACGCTACGTGCGTAATCTTGAGGGGGATGCCAACAACGCCATTTTCATCGAACTCGAACTCAAAGGCTTCGCCCGCATCGGGCGTGACACCGAAGAGTTTTTGCAGCGTGCTATTCTGGGTTATCGCTGAGTTCATGTTGGGGCTGCTGTGATGCAGTCTCGCCACTTTATCTTTGGAACTGAACACGCATGAAACTATTGATTTTCTGTGCTGGCCTTGCTGCCTCGGTACTGGCTCCGGCGGTGATTGCTCAAGCAGTTGCGGTTGAGCCACTGGACAAGATTGTGGCCGTGGTCGACGAAGACGTGATCCTGCAGAGCGAATTGGACCGCGCTGTGTCCAATATCCTGGCGCAGGCGCAGGCGCAGAACAACGGCCAGTTGCCGCCACGTGCCGAGATCGAAAAGCAGGTTCTTGATCGACTGATCCTGACTCGTGTTCAAGTTGAGCGCGCCACCTCAACCGGCATCCAGGTGGGTGACAGCGAAGTTGATCAGGCGGTCGCGCGCATAGCCGCCCAAAACCAGATGACACTGGAGCAATTGCGCACCTCGCTGGAGCGTGATGGCTTCAGTTTTGATGAGTTCCGCAAAGGCATGCGCGAAGAAGTGACAGTGCAGCGCTTCCGTCAGCGTTTTGCTCAATCACGGGTGCAGGTCACTGATACCGAAATCGACATACTGCTGGCCAGCAACAGCCTGAAGACTGGCGAAGTGCGCCTGCAACACATTCTGGTCGGCGTGCCGGAAGGCGCCACGTCAGTACAGGTGCAAGCGGCGCGTGAGCGCGCTGAACGCGTGATCCGGGAAGTCAACGCAGGCCTGACGTTCCAACAGGCTGCCATCAAGTATTCCGAAGGTCAGCAGGCGCTCGAAGGCGGTGATCTGGGCTGGCGTCGCTATGAAGAAGTCCCGACTGCGTTCGCAGATCTTGTGGCTGGCATGAACAAGGGTGACCTGTCGCAGCCGATTCGCGGACCCAATGGATTCCATATTATTCGAATCGCCGATCAGCGTGAAGACACCAGCGCCAAAGTGATCCGCGAGTTCAAGGCGCGCCATTTGGTGATCAAGCCGAGCGAACTGATGACCGAGGAGCGAGCAACCGCGCGCATCCAGCAGTTGCGCGAACAGGCCATCGGCGGCGCTGATTTTGCCGAGCTGGCGCGCAAAAATTCGCAGGACGAGAACACCGCCAATCTGGGCGGCGAACTCGACTGGTTTGTCGCCGGCGAATACGGCGCTCGCGTCACCGAAGTGGTTGATTCGTTGAAGAATGGAGAAATATCAGAACCGTTCCGTACCGAACTGGGTTGGCACATTCTCAAACGCGAGGATTCGCGCGAGCGCGACCGCACTCAAGATTACCTGCGAGGACAAGCGCGCGAGGCCATACTGCGCCGCAAGGCCGAGGAAGAGTACGAGAACTATGTGCGCCAGCTCAAAGCCGAAGCCTTCATCGAGAACCGACTGGCGGGGTAAGGCGAATCGCTTTGACGATGCCCTCGGGCATCGTCAGATGAGCCGAACGCACGGCCAGGAAGGCCGGGCCGGATGCGCTGCACCAGGGATGGTTGGTTCCCCAAGTCCAAAACGAAGAGGCGCAAGCCGCGAGGTACTTCGGAGTGAAGCGAGTCGCTTGACGATGCCCTCAGGCATCGTCAGACGAGCTGAACGCACGGCCAGGA